>JAGHCG010000119.1 GCA_021160565.1 bacterium
ACTATATTCAGTAACCAGTTATTGTGAACCATATATACAAGAAGAGTTCCGGGAATAGAAGCCATTCTTTTATAAAAATTCATATTCTTCTTTTTATATGCTCTGCTTGCCGGGTCATCTTCACCAAAATAACTCTCAGTTTCAACAATAATTCCCTTTAACTTCTCCTCTCCAATTTTCCTCACGATTATCTTACCAAGCAATTCTCTTGCAACAATGTGAGGTTCTCTTTCAAAAAATTTTCTATCTGTAATAGATTTTTTCTCCATTTTTATGGTAAAATTATATCCAAATTTTTAAAAGGAGGAAATTATATATGGAAAGATTGAAGAAAAAATGGTGTATCTTATGGAAAACGTATTATAGAAATCTTGAGAAATTTTCAGTTCTGGAAAAAATATCTCTTTCATTTATTTTTACAGTTTTAACCGGTTTTTCTGCTCAAATTTTTATTAAACTTCCCTTTACGCCTGTACCCATAACAGGGCAGGTTTTTGTTGTTCTCCTTTCTGGAATATTGCTGGGGAAAAATTATGGTTCTCTTTCTCAGATTTTATATCTTACCGGAGGAATTCTGGGAATAAGATGGTTTGCAGGAGGACACAGTGGATTATTAACTCCAACAGGTGGATATATAATAGGTTTCATTTTTGCTTCTTATCTTATAGGATTTTTTTCAGAAAAAAGAAAGGATATGATTTTTCTTATGTATGTAATGCTGGCTGGAATTTCAGTTATGTATCTTTCAGGAATGCTCTGGCTTGCTTTCTACCTTAAAATTTCTCTCAAAAAAGCATTCTATCTTGGAGTTTTACCTTTCATTCCAGTTGATATTATTAAATCTTACATTGCAGGAATAATTTCACATTCTATAATAAAAAATCAGGAGGGAGTATGAAAAAGTTTAAAGTTGGAGTTGTCGGTGCGGGAATGGTTGGAAAGAAAATGGTTGAAATACTGATTGAAAGAAATTTTCCTTTTTCAGAATTAAAAGTTTTTGCTACAAGAGAAAGAGAAGAAAAAATTGCAGGAAGAATTTTTAAGGTGGAAAAAACAACAGAAGATTGCTTTGATGATATAGACATTGCTTTTTTTGCAGGAACAGAAGGAGAAAAAGGAGCAAGTAAGATTTTTGGCTGGAAAGCAGTTGAAAAAAATACAATTGTAATTGATAATGGCTCTGATTTCAGAATGGACAGTAGAGTTCCTCTTGTTATTCCAGAAGTTAATCCTCATCATTTAAAAAAACATCAGGGATTTATTGCAAATCCAAATTGTTCAACAATTCAGATGGTAATGGCAGTTTATCCTCTTCATAAAGAATTTAAATTGAAGAAAATAATTGTATCAACATATCAATCTGTATCTGGAAGTGGAAGAAAAGCTGTGGTGGAATTACAGAATCAGGTTGAAAATTATGTGAGAGGAGAAGAAATTAAAAATGAAGTTTATCCATACCAGATTTTTGGAAATGTTATCCCTGAAATTGGAAGTTTATCACAGGAATTTCCTGGTTATTTCACAGAAGAAGTTAAAATGATAAAAGAAACAAGGAAAATACTTGATGAGCCTGAACTTGAAATTTCAGCAACCTGTGTAAGAGTCCCTGTTTTTAATGGACATTCTGAAAGTGTAACATGTATTTTTGAAAAAGAAGTGAATCTGGAAAAGGCAAAAGAACTTCTTGAAAATTTCCCCGGTGTAAAAGTAATGGATAATCCTGAAAAATCAATTTATCCTACACCTTTATTTGCTTCTGAAAAAGATGAGGTTTTTGTTGGAAGAATAAGGAAAAATCCTGCTTTTGAAAATTCAATAGATATGTGGGTTGTTTCTGATAATATAAGAAAAGGAGCAGCATTAAACGCCATTCAGATTGCCGAAAAAATGATAGAGGAAAATTTAATTTAAAATGGTCCCGGATTATCATATTCATTTTTTATTTCAATGTTGAAGAGGATGGAACTGAGGTAGGAATAGTTTTAAGGAAAAATATAATTCACGATATTTTGGCATCCAGATATAACATTTTTCATCCCACTATTTTCTATTCACCCAGATGGGACTGCTCCAAGCCATCTGTCCGTCTATCTGGGTAACTCTTACCAGATACCACACTGTTTTCTTCCTCTCAATTAATTTATCTTCAAATTCATACTTTCTGGCAAATTTATAGTTAGGTCTATCAGGATAAGGGAATGTAGATAATGGTTCAAAGGGCCAACTCTGTAAAATATTTCCATTTTTTATTAAATCCACATGAGGCTCTCCTTTTGTAGAAGCAACTTCAATTTTTATCTTAATTTTCTCTTCATTGATTTCTATTTCTTCACCCATTCTATGACCATTAATTTGAAAATCTAAATAAATCCTTGCACCTGTCGTTGCATAGCACCTTCTATTCCATAATGCTTCCCATAAACTTTCTCTGGTAAGTTCTTCAGCATATACAGCAGTTAAACCCCCATGATAAGATCTGGAAACTCTTAACCAATCACTATCTCCAGGATGACCAGCATGAGAATCACTTCCAGCAGTAATACCTATCTTTCTACCTTTATTTAAAGCAGAAAACACATAAGAATCATTTTTCACATTTCCGTAGGAGGGATAAGGGCACCCCTTATACTCGTGATTTCCCCAGCAAGAATATATCTCTACCAATCTTCTCTTCTCATCCATTGGATAATCCCAATTATGTCCATCGTGAAGATGAGGGATAACTATACATTCTTTATTTTTTAGAAAATCATCTAAGTCCTTTATGCTCTTTATATTCCAGTAATTACCTTCCCTTTTCATCTGATAGTGAGGATATTTTCTTCTATAGTAAATATTCACATCTCCCTCTTTCGTTGTCACTTCATATCCATAAAGAGTAATGAATTTCCCTTCCTCATTAAATTCATCAGCAATAGAGACAAAATCTTTCCAAAGAGAAGCAACAAAATTTGAGTGGTCAGCCACTGAGCAGAAATCAAGACAAGCAACATCCCTTGCATACTTATAGGCTTCTTTAATGGTTCCCAGTCCGTCTGTAAAAAAAGTATGGGCATGCAAGTCTCCCCAATACACCCTATACTCTGCTTTCTCTTTTTTAGCCCATAAAGGATTTGATATCCCTTCTACTCCATTTTGTAAATCCTTTACCAAAATTCTGTATACCCCCTCTTTTTTTGTTTTCAATTTTGCCTGTAAGAATTTATTCACATTTCGCTCTATCCTGATGGCTGAACCATCCTCTACAATTAATTCAGGTTTTTCTTTGTAAGAAGAGACCATATTATTCTTATCATCCTTAGGAATAATTTTGAGATTAAATAATTCCCCTTTGCTAACCAAAGTGGGGACATAGATTTGTAGGCGATTTACCTTATTAGTTATAGTATAAACCTTTGGTTGCTTTTCAAGTAGCCAAAATCCTGTGTAGGGAGCTTTTCGCTTACCTTCTGGGTCAACTCCTACTGTGAATTCAAACCACTGCGTAAAATATGGAGTTTTTGCTCCAGGACCACCTTCAGTTTTATCTCCATAGATAATTTCTATTTTTTCTCCCTTTCTTAATTTCCCTTCTTCCAATTTAATAAATATGTCTTTTGTCCAACTTCCTACATGACCATTTCGAGTGAGCCCACTACTCATGTTTATATCTATAAAAGAGGTAAACTTAAGATTTTTAGGCATTTTTATTCTTACATAACCTTCACCTGAAGGATTGTCAATTTGAGGGGTACTAAAAGCATGAGGAATACCAATTTTTATGGTTCCACCTTTCTTAATTTCCACTTCCCCACAGGTGTAGATAATTCTAAAAGTAGAAAAACTATCCACTTCTACCTTCATAGGAATAATCCTTGCTTTTCCTATATTTTTTCTTACAGCATGTAAGCCGGCCATATATTTATAAAATTCCATCTCTATCCTTAACCCCAATTACTGGAACTTACTAACTTCCTTGGAAATAAATTATTCAATAAAGCAATTTCTAATGAATTAAGTCTTATCTTCTTGTCTAAAACATTTTTCACTTCCTCAAAGGAAAGAAGACCTAAAACAAGTTTTAATAAATAAATTTCTTTAAGAGAAAGAGATAAAGTTGGTTCTTTATCTTCAACTACTTTAATCTTCCCTTGAATAATGTGAAGTTGAACCCTATCCTTTTTTATTTTTATCTCCAAAATTCCTTGCCAATTTGAAGTAATAGAATTCTTCAATCTATCTTCCAATTCAGGAAC
>JAGHCG010000182.1 GCA_021160565.1 bacterium
AAATTTTATTGTTGAAGGGACTTTTAACCATACTTTTCCAGTTATCATTGCTGCAGCAACATCTGTGCTTCCTACACCTGTAGAAAATGCTCCAATTGCTCCATATGTGCATGTGTGACTGTCTGCTCCAATTATTAACTGTCCAGGAAGAGTTAATCCTTCTTCTGGTAAAAGAGCGTGTTCTATTCCTGCTTTTCCAATTTCATAAAATTTAACTCCATATTTTTTTGAGAAATTTCTCAGTTTTCTCACAAGTTCAGCACTTTTTATATCTTTGCAGGGAGTGAAGTGGTCTGGAACAAAGACAATTTTTTCTGGATTGAATACCTTTTTTGCTCCTATCTTTTTAAATTCTTCTATTGCAAGAGGTCCTGTTATATCATTTGCAAGGATAAGGTCAACATTACTTTCTATGAATTCTCCCGGAAAAACCTCTTTTTTTCCGCAGTGAGATGCAAGTATTTTCTCTGTAATGGTCATTTATGTTCCCTTATAATGTTTTTTATGGAGATTTTTCTTTGCGATGTAATAATTTATTGCATTTATATACGCTTTCCCGCTTGCCTCAATTATATCTGTACTTACCCCTTTCCCAGATACCTTTATTCCATCAATTTCAAGACAAACAGTTACTTCTCCCTGAGCATCTTTCCCACCTGTGATTGCTGTTATTTTGTATTCTTTCAAAACGGGAGAAAGTTTTGTTATTCTATCAATTGCTTTATAAAGAGCATCAACAGGACCATCTCCTCTTGATGCATCTTCAAGAATTTCTTCTCCTTTTTTCAATCTTACTGTGGCACTTGGAATGGTTGAAGAACCTGAAATTATATGGAAATATTCAAGAGAGTAAATGGGAACAAGTGGCATAGTTTCTTCTTCCACAATCACAATCAAGTCAAGGTCAGTAATTTCTTTTTTCTTCTCAGCCAGTTTCTTAAATCTTTCAAAAATTTTTTCTTTTTGTTTCTCATCAAGTTGAAATCCAAGTTTTTCAAGTTTGTCAAAAAGAGCATGTCTTCCAGAATGTTTTCCAAGAACAAGTTTACTTTCTTTAATCCCAACCATTTCAGGATGCATAATTTCATAAGTCTTTCTGTGTTTTAATATTCCATCCTGATGTATTCCTGCTTCGTGTCTGAATGCATTTTCTCCAACTATCGCTTTATTTGGTTGAACAGGAATTCCTGTAAGAGAAGAAACAAGGCGACTTGTTTTATAAATTTCTCTTGTATTTATATCTGTTTTCACTTTAAAATAATTTTTTCTTATTTTCAGATTCATAACAATTTCTTCCAGAGAAGCATTTCCTGCTCTCTCTCCAATACCATTTATTGTACATTCAACCTGCCTTGCTCCATTTAATATGGCTGTGAGAGAATTTGCAACAGCAAGTCCAAGGTCATTGTGGCAGTGAACACTTATAATTATATTCTCAGGTAAATTTTCTTTAAGATACTTTATAAGAGCACCAAATTCTTCCGGAATAGCATATCCAACAGTATCAGGTATATTTATTGTTTTTGCCCCTTCCTCAATTACTGTATTTGCTACTTCAACAAGAAATTCTGGTTCTGTCCTTGATGCATCTTCTGGAGAAAATTCAATATCATCAATATATTTCTTTGCAAATCTTACTTTTTCTCTTGCAAGTTTTATAATTTCACTTTTTGCTTTTTTCAATTTATATTTTCTATGAATTTCAGAAGTAGCAAGGAAAAGATGTAGACGAGGTTTTTTACATTTTTCAAGGGATTTCAGAGCTATTTCAATATCTTCATCTTTACATCTTGATAATGCACATATAACCGGATTTTTAACTTTCTCTCCAATTTTTTTTACTGCTTTTGCATCATCTTCTGAAGCAGCTGGAAATCCTGCTTCTATTACATCCACACCAAGTTTTTCAAGTTGAAGAGCAATTTTTAATTTTTCATCACTCGTTAAACTTGCACCTGGAGATTGTTCTCCATCCCTTAAAGTGGTATCAAATATTATTATCTTTTCCATTTTTTCACCTCTTCTCAACTCAGTTTATATTACCATATATTGACTTTTAAATCCACTTATGTTATCCCATTATAGGATGAAAAAGACAACTTTTCTCCTAACCCTTTTTCTGGTGTTTATTGCAGGATGTTCCAGAAAAGAAGAAAATATTCAGTTACCCATCTCTGAAGAAAAAATTGAGGAAGCCTTAAAGTATGGAAAAGAAAACGCCTCTGTTTCTCTTACAGAATTTACAGAACCATGGACTGTGGACTTAGGATATGAATACTGGAAGGGAAGAGCGACTTTAATCACTCCTTTTTTAAGAATTGCTCTTATAGGAAGAAAAGCGGCAAAACTCGGGAAAGAACCAGATTATAATGTTATAAAAGTTGCTCTTAAAGATGAAATTGGCAAATTACATTTCAGAGTATCTTTATACGGAGATACACCAACTTTTGGAAGAGGAGTGGATTTTATTTTGAAATTTGATAATAAAGAGATAAAACCTGTTTATAAGTTCGTGCCTTCTTACTCTCAATTCACAAGGGATTATTACAATGTTGCCACTGGAGAGGTTAAATTTTCA
>JAGHCG010000157.1 GCA_021160565.1 bacterium
GGATTATCAATAAGTGCTTTATAATCTGTTGTTGTAAATTCAATTCCATATTCCTTTTTTGCTTTTTCTGCTGTTTCTTTTCTTGATGTGCAAACCCCTTTAATTTTTGCCCTGAAAGGAGATTCTGGATAGTAATATTTTAAGTTCTCATATCCATATCCGTGAACTTTCCCGATAAATCCAAAACCTATTATTCCGATTTTAAACTCTTTCATTTTTTCTCCTTCTTACAGGTGGAGTAATACTTTCTATTGCTTTTTCCGCAAAATATATTCTGGTAAATGGTTCATCACACTTTTCTGTTGGATTTCCATTGTTTTTCAACCTTTCATAATCAATATATGTCCTTAAAAACATACTCTCCATCTCCATGAATTTTTATCAGACAACTTTATCAACATCTTTTTGAAAACAGACAGTTCCATCAGGGATTATTTTATCAATCAGAGTATAAAAAATATTCCACTTTTTTAATTTCTCTTCAATAAGTTTTTTGTACTTTAAAGCATCTTGATGGCTAAAAACAAATTTCCCTATGGGAACAAATCCAGGATTAACTTTTGTCTTTTCCATAGAATTCTCCAATAAACCTTTTATATTTTTCAACAATAACTTTAAACAATTTTTCTCCCTTTTCTTTTGTTGCTGCTCTCGGGTCTCCATAAATTCCTGTTTTACTCTTTTGCAATCCCCATGTTGAAATAAAAACCTTCCCGGGATAAAATTCAGAGTTTATCCTTAATATATCAACATCGGTTGCTTTTTTCATATCAACAATTTCCTCATCCAGATAAAGCATTAAAGATGTTTCATATTCTCCTCCGTGACAACTACCCCGCCACCCCTTCTCTATAATTCTACTCATTTCCTCTTTTGCTATTGTTGTTGGTTCAGTGAGTGCAATATATGTTCCGTATTGGTCAGCAATTTTCCTGACTATAATTCTCAAAGCACCTGTGTGATTACCATGGCAGTTTACAATAACAATTTTTTTAAATCCCATCTCAATTAAAGAGCAACATATATCATAAGTGTAATTTATAAATGTTTCAATTTTAACTCCAGGACACCCTTTCCATCTCATCACTTCTTTCGTTGAATATCCATAGCAGATGACAGGCATAATAACAACAGGGATTTTTTTATAAATTTCTTCTGCAACCTTTTCACATATTTTTTCTGCGATAAAAACGTCTGTGAAAACAGGAAGGTGTTTTCCATGTTCCTCAATCTGCCCGACAGGGAGTAAAATAACTGCATTTTTGTCAACAAGATTTTTAATCTCTTCTGACTTCATCCACTGAAAATAAAGATTTTTATTCATATCTTTTCTCCCTTTCAACTTCATAAATTGATTCTTCAATTATTTCAATTCCTTTGAGAGCAATTTCTTCTGTCATTATCAAAGGTGGAGACATTCTTAAAATATGCCCTGCTGGTATCCATGCAAGCCCTTTCTTAAATGCCTTCTGATAAACTAACTTTCCTGCCTCGTCAAATGGTTCTTTTGTCTTTTTGTCCTTAACAAGTTCTATTCCAAAAAGACATCCTTTCCCTCTTACATCTCCAATTATAGAATGTTTTTCTTTCATATCTTTAAGTTTTTCCATTATTAATTTTTCTATTTTTTTAGCATTTTCAAGTAATTTCTCCTCTTTTATAACTTTTATTGTCGCAACTACTGAGGCACAGGCAAGGGGATTTCCACCAAAGGAAGATGAGGCGCTTATTTTTTCAAGATAATCCTTATATTTTTCTCTAACTGCCATCACAGTTACAGGAAATCCATTACCTAAGCCCTTACCTACAGTTATAATATCAGGCACCACATTATAAATATTACATGCAAACCATTCTCCCATTCTTCCCATCCCCGTTAAAATCTCATCAAGAAAAAGAAGGATGCCTCTTTTTTCAAGTCGTTTTTTTAATTCTGATATAAATTCTTCTGGTGGGAAAATACTTCCAGCCCATCCCTGAACCGGTTCCATAACAACAGCAGCAACCCTGCCTGTCGTTTCTTCATCAATAACTCTTTCAATAAAATCAACACAGTGCAAATTGCAGGAAGGATATGAAAGATTAAATGGACACCTATAACAATAAGGTCTAGGGGCAAGAAAAAATCCAGGAGCCCTTATTCCTTTATCAGAACTCATAACAGCAAGAGAAACAGAACCAAGAGTTTTTCCGTGAAAATCATGCCAGAAAGATATAAACTCAAAATTTCCTGTAATCGCTCTTGCCGCTCTCAATCCTGCTTCCACTGCTGGTGTTCCATCTGAATAAAACTGTATCCCATTTATATCACCCGGCAAAATTTCATTTAAAAGTTCCAGTGCTTCAAGTTTAACAGGAGTAGTAAAATCATGAGCATTCCAGAGTTTTTCAAGATATTTTTTAACATATTCAACTATTTTAGGGTGGCAGTGTCCACAGCCAGTAACATAAATTCCAGAGGAAAAATCAATATAAGTATTTCCATCAACATCTTTAAGAAAAACACCTTTGCCCTCATCAAACACAACAGGAAACAATCTTACCTGCCCTGAATAACCTTTCATATATTTTGATGCTTCTGAATGAATTTTTTCTGACTCTGGACCTGGCGGAACTACTTTAATTTCAGGAATATTTCCCATTTCACCCTCCAATTTTTATCCTTTTATCTTTGAAAAAATTATCTTTTATTACTGATGCATTTGAAACTTCAAGAATTAAAGAATTTTGTAAAGCAAGAAATGTATGTTCTGTTTTAATAGGCATAACAAGAGTATCTCCCATTTTCATAATTTTTTTCTTTCTTCCATATTTCATTTCTACTTTCCCTTTCAGTATAAAAAATGTCTCATCCTTTTTCTTATGATAGTGGGAAGGACATCTCTGTCCTTTAAACATAAAAATAAATTTTCCGCAATAATTCTCTTTCTCTCTGTTAACTATCCAGTATTCAATATGCCCTGTGTTTTTGAAATCTTTCAATCCAAAATCAAGCACAAGAATAAAATCCTGTGGGAGAATAAGTCCCCATTTTTCTATCTGCTTTTCTGCCCTCTTCAATATTTTTTCTCTTTCTTTTCCAGTTATTTCAATTTCCACAAATTTCCTCCTTTGCAAGTAAAAAAGCACCTCTTGCTGCCGCTTCTATTATTTCTGGTTTTGTAACTTTTATTCCTGTTATTCTTTCAACAAGTTCTGGAAGTATTTTTTCTTTTACCCCGCCACCAACAATAAATAATTTTTTAACCTCTGGTTTCTTCTTGAGTGCGTCAATATATACTTTAACCTGATTTACAAGAGAGGTTAAAGTAGCAAAATATATTTCTTCAGGTGTTGTGGATAAACTTAAATTTTTTATTTCACCTTTACCCTGGTTGAACAAAGTATTCACAGATATAGAAATTGTTTCAGTTTCTTCCAGATTTATTTGTTTTCTCACCTTAAAATTCTTTCTGACCCAGTCAATAACACAACCGCCATTAGAAATTGCAGCCATAAGTCCAAACTTATCTCCTTTTAAAAATCTTCCTGGCCTCCACTCTGTATTTTCTTTGTATATAAGTTTATTACTCACAACAAGAAGCGCCCATGCAGTTCCGCAGGAAAGAAGACAATCTCCCTGTTTTCTAACACCTGCTCCATAACAGGCACAGTACTGGTCATGTCCACCTGAAATCACTGGAATTCCCTCTTTCAATCCAAGTGTTTCAGCTGCTTCTTTTTTCAACTTTCCACCTGTTTTTCCTGCTGGAACAATTTCAGGTAAAAAACTTTCATCTATTCCACATATATTCATAATTTCTTTATCCCAGATGCCTTTTTTTATATTGTAAAAAAAGGTCATACCTGCAGATGTCTGGTCAAGAAAAAATTCCCCGGTTAACTTGTAATTTAAATAGTCAGGTACAAAAGAAATTCTTTTCATCTTTCTATAAATTTCCTTTTCATTTTTTTCAAACCAGAGAATAATTGCAGGTGGAGACCAGCCAGATAGAAAATGACCTGTTCTAAAGTAAAAATAATTTTTGCCATAAATTTTTGCCATTTTAATTGCAGTTTTTTCTGCACGGTTATCAAGCCAGGTTATGCTGTTTCTCAGAGTTTTTAAATTTTCATCAAGAGGGACAAAAGTCCCTCCCTGAGTTGAAGTTGTTATACACTCAATTTTTTCCTTTTCATAATCAATTTCTTTAAGGGCATTGACAATTCCTTTCCACCAATCGTTTGCTTTCTGCTCAACCCATCCATTTTCAGGATAATATGTTTTAACTTTTTTTGAATGGTGTTTTAAAATATTCCCTTTCCGGTCAAAAATTAAAACTTTCATATTTGTTGTTCCCGCATCAATCACAAGAATACTCATTATAATTTCACTCCTTTTATAAGTTTATAAGCATTATCAAAGAATATTTTTTTTACAAATTCAGAATTTTTATTTTTCCTCTCAACTGCTTTTTTGATTGCTCTTAATTCTTCATAAGCAAAAGAAGTAAAAATAATTTTTCTTTCCCTGGCACAAATTGAAAGTTCCCAGGGTACTGGAGTTATATAAGAATATTGGTTGTTTATCTCAACTGATTTACCTCCAGCAAGAGCAATTGGAATATCTGTTGCATAAAGTATTTTTTCTTCTTCCACATTTTCAAAAAGATATTCAAGTACTTCAAAGTTGTTCACCATCGCAAGGTCAAAATAAAGATTTTTATATTTTTTAATTTTGTCGAGATTTTTATAAATACATTTGAAATAATAACATCTTCCAATATGAGCA
>JAGHCG010000258.1 GCA_021160565.1 bacterium
GAAATTATTAAAAAGAAATGGTGGTTTCTTTGTGTTTTGGTTTTATTCTTTTTTATTCAGGGTAAGGAAACAGAATGTAAAGAAGAAAGTAAGAAGATTTTACTTGGAATTGGAGTGGTGGATGGAGAGAAATATAATGTGGAATTCAGAAGATATAATCGGTTAATGCCTCTTTATAAAAAAAATAATATTGAACCAGTCCTTTTCAACAGTTTGATTTTTTTCCGAAGTAATTTATCAGAAAACGCAATATACAATTCAATTTCCAGATTTCATGTAATTCATCTCACAACAACTCCTGAAGGGGTGGGTGTAGTTTTCGATGAAGGAAAAAAAGAGTATGCAAAAAGAGTGGGAAAAGCACTTAAAAAATTTGTGGAAGAGGGAGGAGGGCTTTTTATTCAGATAAGACCTGTTAGATATCCAAATGGAAAAGATGAGGAATACTGGAATGAAGTTTTTAAAGTGTTTGGAATAAAAATTTTGCATGAAGGAGTTTTTGATAAAACGCGTCAGTATGAAGGAAAAACTTTAAGGAAAGCTCTGTTTTTCTACACTCAGAATATAAAGTCTCATCCGGTGACTGAGGGTGTGAGATGTCTTTATCTTCCTTTACATGATTATTATCCAGGTCCTGGTATTACTGCTTTAAAATATTCTGATGAGTGGAAAATAATTGTAAGAGGGGAAAAGGAAGCAAAATCTTACAGGTCTGGACTTGGAGGAAATCCGAATGTTCTTAATCTGGACAATCCAGGAACCTATTCCTCAGAACCACCGGTGGTTGGAATAAGAGAATTGGGGAAGGGAAGAATAGTTGTTTTTCCAATTTCTCCACTTTTCACAGGTTTAAATTACCTCAATCCTCTCTGGGAAAATACAGTTGAAGAGAGGGGAGACCCGTTATCAGGAAGACCGAGTGATGTAATGAGATTGTTGATGAATTCATACAGATGGCTTGGAGAAAATGCTTTAAAGATAGGAAAATTTGGAACTTACAAGTTGAAACCTTACAGGAGAGTGTCTTTCCCGAAGAAAGTCAACTGGGATAAAAGAAATTTCAGTCAACCAGGAGAAAAATGGGGAGTAAAAGGAATTGTTGGAATTCACACATCTTATACAGACGGGAAAGGAACAGTTTTTGAATATGTTGAAGAAGCGAAAAAGAATGGTCTTTCTTTTATTGTTTTTACTGAACCGCTTGAACTTTTAACTCCTGAAGAATTTGAAAAATTGAAGAATGATTGTAAGAAGGTAAATGAAAAAGAAGATTTTTATGCATGTCCTGGTATTGAACTTACAGATGGAGCGGGAATTAGATGGGTAATGGTTGGAGAAAGATTGAAATACCCGCCTGATAAATTTAAAAGTGGAAAATATACCTATATTCAATGGGACGGTAAGAGAGTAAATCATTATGGTCAGTACAGTATGTACTGTGGATTTCCTCAAAGTGGAGTGATTGATTACAATCAGTTAAAAAAAGCAGGAGGATATCCTGAAAATCAGCACTGGTTTTTCTTATATATTCCTCTTGCTTATGATAAAGATAGATTGATTGCGGACAATTACAACCAGTGGCTTTCAGCTTTAAGAGACCTGAGGTGGACATCAATAATTTCTTTTACAAGGATTAGAAAACCATCTGATGTGAAAATAGCAACTGAAACATGTATTACCATATTTAAAGATTTAAACTCAGTGAAAAATTCTTTAAATAGAAGATGTGCTCCATACTGGATAGCAAAAATAGGCCATCAGCAGGTAAGTCAGGGACCAGTTATTACTCAATGGGAAAGTATAAATGACCAGATGGAAAATAACTGGAGATATACAAGAGGAGCACAGAGGGTCAAACTTAAATTTGAAGTCAGGTCAGATGCTGGAATAAAAGAAGTTATTATTCATGATGCGGATTATGGAGTGATAAGAAGGTTTATTGCAAAAGGAGAAAAAAAGTTTTCAAAAGAATTTGAACTTGTTCATGATAAACAGCATTACCTTACTCTGGAAGTAGTGGATAATAAAAATAAAAGAGGTTTTTCCCATTATATTTTCATTTATTCTTATAAGCAGGGACTTTTCAGATGTGGAGATAACCTGAATATTCTTGGTCCTCTGGGTTTCTGGTGGCATCCTGATAGAAATGAGATGTTACCTCTTGGGAAAAGTTTCAGAAATGGTGGAAAATTTGCATTGAGAGGATGGGATACTGCTGATCCTGCACTTGGTGTTCCGAAACCTTCTGATATGCCATGTGAGGCAATAAGAATAAAAGGGATTGGGTGGTATCCTGATTTATACAAACTCAATAAATTTGTGGGAAAGATTATGAATGTAAATCTGGCAAGTTATAATATTCAGATTGTTTCAATGAAAATGGACCATCTTGTTCCAATGCATGATAGGAAAGAAAGACCTACTCCCTCCTATGCTTCACTTCCTTTAAATCAGGGAGAACTTGAATATTTTGAAAGAGTTCACAAAATGATTGCTCCTGCAGATAGAGTTGATTTTTATATTCAGTGGAATTACAGGAGATACAGAGAATCAATAGAAAATTATGAGGGTTCTTTTGTATGGCATGAAGGATATATCAAAATAAAAAAAGATATAACTCTTGAAGGAGAAGTTCCCATTCCTCTGTTGAGATTACGAACTCCCTTTGACCCTGAAAGAGGATTTGGGGATATGCTTATTGTTACTGAACCTGAAAAAACAAGAGTGGTACGTCTTGATAAAATACACAGGAAGGAGAGAGTAAAAGGAAGAATTCGTAAAGGTGGATATATTTCATGGATGCCAACCATTCTTGGATATACAGCAGTTTTTATTCCTGAAGATAAGGAAAAAGAAGAATGGAGATATGAGGGAACAATGCCGGGATGGATATGGGTGGGAATAGGAAGAAATGGAGAAAAGATTAAAAAAGGTACTGTTCTTAAATACAAATTCCTTTATGGTATTTTTGCAGAAAAAAAGCCGGGTAATGATGTCCTTGAAGATACATTGAAAAAATTGAATTTAAATGGAAAGAGAGATGGGTATCCGGTAAAGATGGAAAAAGGTTTCTGTGAGGATATGACTTTCTTCTTTACAGCAAAAGCAGAGGACAATGAAGCAGTATTTACACTTGGTCCGGCTGATATGATAATAGATTTACCAATAAGAGTGAAAGGGCTGGATGATAATGGATGTGCAGCTGTTTATACCACAAATAGACCTTGGTTCAGATTTGTTTCAGTTGTTGATAATACCGCATATTTTCAGGAACCAATTGAAAGGAAAAATAGAATATGGGTTGGGAATATATTTGTGAGTGAGAATAAAAATGTAAAGATAACAGTGATAGTGGATGGGCAGAATGAAGGGAAAAATCCTTTTCTGGAAATTCATAATCCCACTTCAGAAAAAATAAAGACAAGAGTTTATTCACCTGAAAATACACCTTTCTTTGGAGGAATGAATTTTGAAGTTGTTCTGCCACCAGGAGATAGTGTTTTTTATGAAATTAAAAACAAAAAGGTATTCGTTAAAAAATAAAATTACCACATTTCAGGTGTATAAGGATGAACAAAATTCTCAACCCACTGGTAAGGGTAAAGGTCTGTTATTTTTCCGTGATGTGAAAGTCCAGGTCCTTCTTTTAAACTTCCTCCCTGATTTATTATCAGTGCACTTTTTACCCATGCAATTTTTCTTTTCATCCAGTTGGTTTTAAAATCGTTCTCATCAAATGTAAACTCAAAAATTCCCTTTTCTTTATTGAATCTTATAACTTCTGCCATTGATATTTCTGGCAGTTTCTCCCAGGTTTTAAAAACAGGAATTTCAAATTCAGGTAATTTTCTTGTAATCCAGTTATCTTTATAAATACTCTCTCTTATAAACAAATCTCCGTAGGTAATTCCCCATCCATATTTTCCATCTGGTTTGGCACACCTGAATACATTTTTTCTTTTTATAATCCCTTTTTCTGGTTTTAAAATTTTATTTTTTGTTGGGTCAGGAGGAGGAACAGTTAACATATATCTGAAAAGGTTATCAACTATAATGGTGGCAACAGGGTCTTTTCCATATCTATTGGTAACATCAAGTTGACAGAAGATAATTCTTCCCTTACCTTTTGTCACTTCTAAAAGTGGAGTTTCCATAAGGTCAAATCCACAAACAAGAAGAGGTCTTGCAGAACCAACCTGTGGCCTTATCAGTGTTTTTGTTGCCACACAATTGATTGAGTTTACATGCCATAATCTATCTGGGAATTCAAAATCATTTATTGAAGGCGGTCTTTCCATTCCAGGTGTCAAATTACTTTCTCCTGACCAGTAAGTAAAATCAGAGGGTTTTAATCCTTCAAGTACAGGATGACCTTTTGCTGAAATGAAAACCTGTCTTGGTCTTGTTTCTTCTGTATTAATACCGAAAATATTGGGAAGGTCTTGCTCAAATACAATAACATTCAATCCCTCTTCAATTAATTTATCAAGATTTATTTCTTCAAGTAATCTCAAATTCTGTTGTAAATCATCATTTCTTGTTCTTAAGGTAAACCTGGGAATTATGAGTAAATCTCCTGGTTTTGGAATTCCCTCTTTTACTTCCTTTCTGCTCCTGTCAATTGCCCTCACTGCTTTTGGTCCATATCCCATATAATTAAATGTTTTCAATCCCTTTATCAATTTTGCCTCTATTCCTGCTTTTTCAAGTAATTCTTTATTTTCTTTGTTAATAAGGAAGTGTCTTCTCTCATGTACTCTCTCATCGCTTATATTGAGTGTCCATATTGTTTTATCTGTCTTAATTTTCTTTATTTTATGTTCAGGAAATACAGTTATAGAAAAAGTATCTTCAAGAATTCCTGGTTTATTTGCGTGAAGTTTAACCTTTATTTCAAAATCAGTCCTTTCATTTACTTGGGGTGCAACCATTTCAATTTGGAATTGAGTGTAATTTCTGCTTCCCGGCTGAACCACTCCTTTTATTCTCCCTTTTGCATATACCTTGTTTCCTTTTGTAAGTTTCCATTCACCATTTACTTTCACTTCCTCTTCATAGTCGTTTAATACAATAATTGCCTTTCTGATTTTTGCTCCAGAGTAATAAAGATGGTCTTTTCTATAAAATTCTCCATCAGGCCCACCAATATAAACAAACAGAGGAGTTAAAACTTTTCTGTAAACTTCTCCAGCAGGTAATATTTTCCTTTTGCCGAGTATTGGCTGAGAGGTTGGCCTGACAACTCTGCTTAATCCGGGTCTTCTCGGGTCTTTTGCTTCTGAAAATCCAAAAATTGCTTCAGGAGAATTGTCTTGTGGAAGTTGGAAACAATCACTGTTAAATATACAGTGTCCACTGTGAAGAATTCCAAAAGTTCTCCAGTTTTTCACTCTTTCAAAAAGATTTCTTGCGACAAGTTTCTGAACAGAAGGAAGAGTTCTGTGAACAGAGTAGGGCATACTTCCCCATTTTTCAATAATTTCATCTGTATCCCACAGATATGCTTCTTCTCCAAAATATCTTGCAGCATCTTCCAGATGAATTTTGGGATATACATTTGTGTGAGGATGTTGAAAAGAAGTTCTTCTGATGTAATAATGTCCCTGAAATGGAACACCAAATTCAGTTGCCCATATTGGTTTGGGTCGACCACATTTTACCCAGTAATAGAAAAAAGTTGACCTTTCAAATTCATCAAGATTATCACTTAAATAATATGTTATAAATTCAACAGGAGTATAAATACCACAGGGACCTGTTATAATTTTTGTAGGGTCAATATTTTTTATAAATGGAACCACCTTATTTTTATAAATTTCCCATGCTTTTTTTGCTCTTTCAGGATTTCTGTTATTGGGAAAATAATCCCATGGTCTGAAATTCTGACCAGTATGTCCTGCATAAAGAGTATTACTGCTCCATGGTGCAGATACATAATAAAGGAAGATTGAAGGATGTTGTCTTATTCTTTTTATTCTCTTTTCAAGATATTTTAAATTTTCAGAGTCTTCTGTCATATCCTTAACTTCTCCTTTTGGGTCCCATATATTTATTTTTATGAAGGGGTCCAATCTCACAGCAAGAAGATAGCCGATTTCATCTGCAACTTCAAATCCCAGATCACTGTTTACTCTGAAATTTATGGAAAAACCAAATTTTTTCTGATTTTTCAGTACAGTTTCTATCTGTTCCCTCATTCCACCAAGTCCACTCGCTATTGTATCTCCAGCAGCCCAGAGAGGAATTCCATTGAGAACAAATCTTCCATTTTCAATCCAGACCTCTCTAAATCCAAATCTTAAAGGAAGAGTTTTATCAATCAATTTTCCGTTTTTGTAAAGTTCCACTGTATAATAGTAAAGATTGGGATGTTCTCTTGACCATAATTTTGGATTTTCCCATTTTTTTTCAACAGTTGAAAACCACTTTCCTTTTCTAAATTCTACTGTAGAAGTGGAAAATTCTTTCACGATTTTTTTCATATCTGAATTTTCTGAAATTTTCACAACAATTTTTAAATTTTTCACAGCAAAAGGAGAGGGTGCTTTACCTTCTATCTCTGTAATTACTTTCTTCTTCCTGTAAGAGGTGATGAGAAAAGTATCTTCAATTCTTAAATTCTGTTTTGGATAACTTTTAAGCCACACATTTCCTTTAATCAAACCTGTTTTTACCTTTATTTCAATTTCCTCTCCTTTCTTTTTCACAGGTATTTTAATCTCATCATAAAATCTTTTTGCCTTTATTTCTGTTCTTTTTCCATTTATTTCCACCCATCCATCTTCTGAAAACTGATTTAATTCAATGTAAACTTCTCTTTTTTCCCAGCCTTCGGGTGTCTTAACTTTTCTGTAATATTCGTAATTTTTTCTTCTTATGTAATCATCAGGAACTCTTGTCTTAAAATACAGAGATTTACTTCCATATGGTCTTGCTCCCCAGAAACCATTGAGGATTACTTTTCCTCTAAATCCATTATCAACAAAATATTTTTCTGGTAACTCCCAATCTTTTTCTCCAGCAATTACCTCTTTCCAGGATCTTGCCTTTTTTGAAAATCTTATTGATTTTATAATTCCTTTATAATCTTTTCCGATGAAAACAGGAACATTTGCCTTATAACACTTTACCTTAAATGGTTTTGAAAATTTATCATCACAGAACAGGAAAATATAACCATTTTTACCCATTACACCAACTTTGTGCCATTCTCCTTCTCTTATGTAAATTGAACTGAAAAGCCAGCTTTTACCACTTGCCCAGAAACTCAAATATCCATTTTTTAAAGCAAGAGCATATCCCCCTCTTGGATTATAACTTTCAAATGAAATCAATCTTGCATAATTTCCTTTCTTATTTTTGAAAGGGTTTATATAAAGTTCAATTGTAAATTCATCAGGAAGATTGAAAATATCATTTTTTTCAAGAATAAGTGGATTACCTTTAAATTCAATACCATTCTCCGTTATTTTCCCTCTGTTCTCTCGGATTTTTATTTCATTTCTGCATATGTCTTGAATACTTCCAGAAAAATCAATTAAAGAAATCGTAAATTTATCTTTCTGAAACAAATTTTCTGCAAATAGAGGAAAAATGATTAAAATAAAAAAGGTAGAGAAAATAATTATCTTTTTCATCTATTCCCTCCTACTTTTACAGGTAAAATTGCAAGGTTATAATGTCCTTCCTCATCCGCTTTCTGAACAATTCCTATATGTTTAAAACTTCCATCTTTTTCTGGAAGAAAGCACCACTGAAAGGCACATACGGGTTTTATCCACCATTTAAAAAGAGTATCATCAAGATATGGGTCTGGAGAGTATTTAAAATTTATTCCATCTTCTGAAAACATAGAATTTGTTTTTACAATATGTTTTCCATTTATTTTCCTATGTTCAAAACAGGAAATTATAAAGATATTATTTATTCTTTTTGC
>JAGHCG010000244.1 GCA_021160565.1 bacterium
TATCAAGAGGTCCTGCCATTTGATACCCGTCTCTGAAAATCCCACCTGAACATGCACAACTTCCAACAGCAACAACAACACAGGGCTTTGGTGTCTGCTCATAAACTCTTTTAACTCTATCAACACATTTTTTATTTACAATTCCAGTACACAATAAAACATCTGCATGTCTTGGTGAACCAACAAGAACCATTCCAAATCTTTCAACATCATATCTTGGAGTTAAAAGGTCAAGTATTTCAATATCACAATTATTGCAGGAACCCCCAGTACATAAATGATAAACCCACAAACTTTTCTTCAATGCCTTAATCTTCACACTCATTTTTCACCACCTTAAAAGTGCAAGTGATATTCCTATAATTCCAAAAAGGGTTAACTTTATCCAGAAAAACTTAAATGCTTGGTCAATTCTGACTCTTGGATTTGTGTTTTTAATCAAAACCATAATAATAAGCACCAGAAAATATTTCAAAATTCCATTTATAACTCTTCCAGCAGAATCAAAAGAAATCCCTCCAAGGAAAAGACATACAATAAACAATGGTCCAACAATGTAAAGAATTGCCTTTGCAAGTTTGAATAATCCGAGAAGTATTCCAGAGTATTCAATAAAGGCACCGGTAGAGATTTCTCCTTCTGCTTCTGCAAGGTCAAAAGGAACAAGTCCAAGTTTTCCCTGGAAAGCAAAAATTGAAATGAAAAACCCTATAATTCCAGAAATTGAAAACACAGAAATCCTTGTGGACTGCTGGTAAGTCATTATCTTTGTGAGAGAAGTTGTTGAACCTCCTTTAATACCTGCTATTATTATTGCACATATGAAAGGTAATTCATAAGAAAGAACAAGTTTCAATTCTCTACTAACTCCAACAGAAGCAAGAACATTTCCTGATGAACTTCCACCAAGAATTATAGCAAGAGAAGGAATGACAAGGAGGTAAACAAGCAAAATTATATCACCAGCAAATCCAAATTTTTTCAAAGCGAGAAGAAGAATTACACCTGAAAGAGAAGCAGCCATTAAAGCAGCAACAGGGGAAGAAACAAAAATTAACTTATTCGCCTTTTCAGGAATTAAAACTTCCTTTCCTGTCAATTTTATAAAATCAACAAAATTCTGATACCATGGAGGACCAACTCTAAACTGAATTCTTGCAGTAATTTTTCTGTCAATCCACACTGCTATAAGTCCGCTCACACTTAAAAATAAAAAACTTCCTATAAAATACAAAGTTATATATGGAACACTCATTTCTTTATCCCGTATAAATCAAGCCAGTTACACACCTTTACAATTATATTATCAAATTCATAAATATTTTCTTCTCCCTTTATCTCGTCTTCTTCAATAAACTTAATTGCATCATATTTACAACTTTCCACACATTCAGGAATTTCATCTCCTTTCAATCTTCCAAGACATCTATCACATCTACTTGTAAAATAAGGAATAATTTCTGGTAAAATAGTCCCAAATGGACAGGCAAGTGTGCAACTCTTACATGAAATACATAAGAAATTTGCTCTTTTCACCACACCATTTTCTTTCTTCAATGCTTCATTTGGACACACATTTATGCAGGGATTATCTTCACATCTTCTGCAGGCAAAAAGAAATGCTATTTCTTCTCTCAAACTTATTATTCCATTATTTTCAGGATGCATAATATAACTGCATTTTACAGTACATTCAGGGCAAATCAGACATTTATCATAGTCAATAAATAATTTTTTCATCTCTACACCCATATATTTGGTTTATCTTTTATTTCTGCATAGGTAAAAACCGGTCCATCTTTACATACAAACAAATCTCCTATAAGACAGTGCCTGCAATGTCCTACTCCACAATACATTTTCCTTTCCATTGATAGATAAATCTGTTCAGGTGTAAAACCAATTTCGAGAAGTTTTAAAGTTGTAAACTTCATCATTATTGGTGGACCACAGACAGCTGCAACTGAATTTTTAATATCCATATCAAGATTATCAAGGGTAACTGTTACAACTCCTTCCATATACTTCCAGTTTTCATCTTTTTTATCAACAGTTATTCTAAATGAAAGAGGTATTTTATCACAAAGTTTTTGCCACTCATCAAATAACTGATTTTTATATATGTAATCCTGAGGAGTTCTTGCTCCACAACAAAAAACAATTTTTTTATAATTCTGGTATGTCTCAACAAGTGCTAAAAATAAAGCCCTTATTGGAGCAAGCCCTACACCACCACCTACCAGTAAAATTTCTTTCCCTTTAAACATATCAAGTGGATAGGGCCTTCCATAAGGTCCTCTAACTCCAACTATATCTCCTTTTTTCAACTGATGAATTTTTTCTGTAACTCTTCCAACTTTCATAACAGTAAATTCAAGTTTTTCTTTATCAAAAGGAGAGGAAGAAGGAGTAAACGGTGCTTCTCCAACGCCAGGAACAGTTAAAGAAGCAAATTGTCCTGCAAGAAAGTTAAACTCTTTCTCCGGTTTTAAAACAACTGTTTTTATTGTGGGAGATTCTTCAATTACTTCCAGAACTTCACATTTTACTGGCTCATAAATATTTTTATTTTCTCCCATTTTCAAACCTTCTCTTTTAAAACTTCTGCAATCACTTTTCTTTTATCAATTTTTCCAATACACCCTGTTATACACCTTCCACACCCAGTACATCCAAGAATACCGAAATTTGAAACCATGTAAGAATACTTACATAAAAATCTATTTCCATACCTATCATATAGTGTTGGTCTTGGAGTAGCACCACTTGCCATTCTTGCATATCCTGGATAAAGACAACTATCCCACACTCTTATTTTTTTAAAAACACTTTCTGTACCTGTATCTTCCAGGAGAAAACATACACAAGTTGGACAGTTTGCAGTACAACTTCCGCATGCAACACAATTTTCTACTTCCGGTAAGTTTTTCCATATTTCCGTTTCATATAAATCTTTCATTCTTTCATTTATATTTTCAAAATCAAATTCTTTATTATTTTCCTGCACCTTCTTTGAAACTTCTTCTCTTAAAGCATCTCTCTTTTTCTTCTGTTCCTCTGTCACTTCAAAAAATCTCTGGTCATTCCCAACAAATGCTTCTCCTTTTTCACTTCCTATTTCCACAATAAATCCCTCTTCCAACTTTGAAATATTTATATCAAAATTTTTTTCTGGATATGGATGAATACCTACTTTTTCACAGAAACAGGTTGGATATGGTTGCTGACAGTCAAAACTTATAATAAGTAATTTTTCTCTTCTCTTTTTATAATTCGGGTCAACATAATCTCCTTCCATAAAAACCTTATCAAGAATTTCAATCCCTCTAACATCACAGGAAGCAGCTCCCATTACAATTATTTCTTCAACCTCATCAATTTCAGGCACAACTCTTTCCTTGAATGGATAAAGAAAAATTTTAAGAGGTTCTACAGGTCTTACCCTATTGTAAACAATATCTTCCAGATTTTCCTGAGAGACAGGGGAATAAAATAGTTTATCTTCAAATTCAAAAGGAGCATATATTCTGCTTTTCTGCAGTTTTCCTTTCAGAAAATTTACCCAATCTTTTTTTGTTATAAATAATGTTCTCATTTGTGATTTTTTTCACAAACTATCTTAAAAAAAATTTTTAATGGTATTAAAATAAAATCTCTCATCAAATTTGTCAAGTTTTTTTTATTTTATCCCCATATATTTTTTTGTCAATACAACGAATTGAGACATAATAAATCTATACGAAATTATATCGTTGAGACAGGAAAAAATCTACCCGAAATAGGGCACCTTCAGGTAAGATAAAAGGAACTGGAGGTGCAAATGAAAAAGGA
>JAGHCG010000133.1 GCA_021160565.1 bacterium
ACAATTTCCTTTACTTTTTCTATATCTTCAATTTTCTCTCTGGGAGCAACAAGTAATTTAACTTTCTCAGCAAGTTTTTCTGCTTTATACCAGTTTGGAAAATCAAAAAATGCATCAAGTCCTACAATTAAAAAAAACTCAGATTGTGGATTCCGTTCTTTCAGAAGATTAATCGTATCAAAAGTGTAAGAAGAACCTCCTCTTTTAATCTCAATATCAGAAACTTCAAAAAATGGATTTGTGGAGATTGCTATTTTTAACATTTCCAGACGATGTTCTGGTTCAGCATAAATTTTTTTACTGTAAGGGTGTTTAAAAACTGGTATAAAAAGAACTCTGGAAAGTGAAAACTGCTCCCTCGCTTTTTCAGCAATTGCAAGATGACCAATATGAACAGGGTCAAAAGTACCTCCAAATATTCCGATTTTTTTATTCTCTAATTTGACCATTTCCGTAAATGAGATATTTGTAGGTTGTCAATTCTTCAAGTCCCATAGGTCCTCTTGCATGAATTTTATCAGTACTTATTCCTATTTCTGCTCCAAGTCCAAATTCTCCTCCGTCAGTAAATCTTGTGGAAGCATTATGGTAAAGGGCTGCTGCATCAACTTCTCTGAAAAATTTTTCTGCTGCGTTTTTGTTTTCAGTAATTATTGCCTCTGAATGCTGTGTGCCATATTTATTTATATGGGATATCGCTTCTTCAATTGAATTAACAATTTTTATTGAAATTATCAGGTCAAGATATTCTGTTGACCAGTCTTCTTCTGTGGCATCTTTACCATCAGGAATTAATTTCTTTGTTCTTTCACAGACCCTCATTTCCACTCCATTTTTTCTAAATAAATCTGCCATTTTCGGTAAAAATTTTTCTGCTATTTCCTGATGTACCAGAAGGGTCTCAGTGGCATTACAGGTTGCTGGTCTCTGAACTTTGGCATTCAGAACCACTTTTAAAGCAAGTTGAATATCCGCATCTTTATCAACATAGGTATGACAAACTCCTGCATAATGTTTTATTACCGGAATATAACTGTGTTCAACCACTGTTTTTATGAGAGAAGTTCCACCTCTTGGAATTATAAGGTCAATATACTCATAGAGAGTGAGAATAAATTTTACAGATTTTCTCCCACCTTTTGTAAGGAGATTTACAGCATCGGAAGGAATATCCGATTCCTGAAGAGATTTTTTCATAATTTCAACTAAAATTTTATTTGAGTTTATTGCTTCTTTTCCACCTTTAAGAATTACACAGTTCCCAGATTTGATACATAAAATACTTGCTTCTATCGTAACATCCGGTCTTGACTCATATATAATTCCAATAACACCTATGGGAGTTCTCACTCTTTCAATTTTCAATCCATTCGGTCTTACAGTACTCCATATCACTTTTCCAACAGGGTCTGGCAATTCCTTCACCTTTTTCACTGCTTTAATCATCTTATCTATTCTTTTTTCTCCCAGAGTTAATCTATCAATGAAAGCACAAGTGTATCCCTGTTTTTCTGCTTTTTTTATATCCTTCTGATTTTCTTCAATTATCCTGTCTGTATATTCAGAAAGATTGGAGGCAAGTTTATCAAGAAAAGTATTTTTCTTTTCAGTGGAAAGATTGGAAACTGTATAAGAAGATATTTTTGTTTTTTTCACCATTTCAAGAATTTCTTCCTTCCAGTTCATTTTATCCTCCTGCTGGATAAAAAATCGTCCCTATTTTTTCTCCTTTAAATGCTTTTTTAATACTCCACATTTTCTTTCCATTTATAATGAGACAGTATTTGCCTCTTTGTGTAACAAATTTTGCTGCTTCAATTTTGCTTTTCATTCCGCCAGTGCCTTTTTTTCCAGGCTCTCCTGAATTTGCTATTTTTTCTACTTTTTCTATATTTTTCACTTCATGAATTATATTGTTTTTCACTTTCTTCTTCGGGTCATGTCTGTACAATCCATCGACATCGGTCACAATGAGTAAAAGGTCAGCATTAACAAGGTCTGTAACAAAAGCAGCAAGAATATCATTATCTCCAAATTTTATTTCCTCTACTGCAACACTATCGTTTTCATTTATAATGGGAATAACTCCAAATTTGAGAAGAGTGAGAAGTGTTTCTTTTGCTGTTTTCTTTCTTTCAGGAATAACAAAAATGTCCCTTGTGAGTAAAATCTGTCCTACATTTAATCCTTCTTCTTTAAACAATCTTTCATAAACTCTCATTAACCTACTCTGTCCAACACTTGCAGCAGCCTGTAATTTGTTAATCTGAGAAGGTCTTCGTTTCCATCCCAGAACTTGCATACCCGCTGCTATTGCTCCTGAAGTTACAATTATTACCTCTTTCTTCTTCTCCTCTATGAGATAACATACCTGCTCCACAATATGCTCAATAATTGAAGTATCAAGACGATTATTTTCAAGAGTTAAAACCCTTGTTCCGATTTTTATCACTATTCTTTTAAACTCGGAAAATAAATTTTCACGCATTTTCAATATTCTCCCTTACTTCCTTTATTTTTTTTAACTTTTTCAGAAACTCATCAATTCTGTCTTTTTCAAGCAAATTTTTCATTTTTTTAAGTGTTTTTTCAAACTCACAAATCCAGAAAACCAAAACTTCTTTATTTGAAAAAAATATATCTGTCCACATATCAGGATTACTTTTTCCAATTCTTGTTGTATCAAAAAATCCAGTGCCAAAATATTTCATCATCTCCTTTTTGTTTTTCTGAGAAATAAATGTTTCTATCAGAGAAAAAACAAGAAAATGCGGAAGATGACTTGTAAAACCGAGTATTCTGTCATGAACATCCGGTTTTAAAAAATACACATTTGCTCCAAGAGATTTCCAGAAAAACTCCACTTTTTTAATGCAACTTTTATCAGAATTTTCAGTAGGTGTAATAACTACTGTTTTGTTTTTAAATAATCCTTCTTCCACAGCATCAATTCCACTTTTTTCTGAACCTGCTATGGGATGAGAACCAATAAATTTTGAATTTTTACCCAGAATTTTTTCTGCTTTCTTTACGATTTCCTCCTTCACACTTGCAACATCTGTCATTAAAAGAGATGGGTTTATCTTTTTTACTACTAAAAAATAATTTTCAATCACTTTTATTGGAGTGGAAATTATGAGAAAATCAACAGAAGAAACCATTTTTTCAAAACTTAAAAAATATCTATCAATAATTCCTCTCTTTCTGGCTTTCTTCATTGTGGAAATTTTTCTGCTGAACCCATATACATATTTACTAATCTTTCTTTTTTTAAGTTCAAGTGCTATTGAACCACCTATAAGTCCAAGCCCCACTATTCCAATTCTATTAAATTTCTTCATCCTTACATCTCCAAAATTCTTAAAGGCTAAACCTTGGCGCTTAACTGGTCTCTTCCATGAAGTAAAGGTTTAGCCTTGAATAAAGGTTTAGCCTTGCTTACTCTTCTTTTTTCTCTTTCGTTCTCTCAAAAAATCTGAAAAGTTCTATTGGTAAAGGAAAAACAAGGGTAGAATTCTTTTCTGTTGCAATTTCAGTGGCTGTCTGCAAATATCTTAACTGGATAGCAATTGGAACTTCTGAGAGAATTTTTCCTGCTTCTTTAAGTTTTTGCGCTGCCTGAAATTCTCCCTCTGCATTGATAATTTTGGCTCGTCTATCTCTTTCAACTTCTGCCTGTCTTGCCATCGCTCTTTTCATACTATCTGGAAGTTCAACTTCTTTAATTTCAACTATACTCACCTTTATTCCCCATGGGTCTGTCTGTTCATCTATAATCTGCTGTAATCTCTGATTTATTTTTTCTCTTTCTGCAAGTATTTCGTCCAGTTCAAGTTGACCCGCCACTCCTCTTAAAGTGGTCTGAGCAATCTGCATCGTTGCCAGTTGATAATTTTCAACTTCAACAACTGCTTTTGCTGGGTCCATAACTCTGAACCACACAACTGCATTTATCTTTATAGGAACATTATCTCTTGTCATAACTTCCTGAGGAGTTACATCAAAAGTTAAGGTTCTCAAACTTATTTTCACCATTCTTTCAATAAGAGGAATTATAAAAAATAATCCAGGACCTCTTACACCAACAAGACGCCCTAATCTGAAAATTACTCCTCTTTCATACTCATTCACAATTTTTATTGAGTTTACCAGTATGAAAAATAAAATCACACCAAAAATTATAAGCACATTCATTCTTCCCCCCTTTTTAATTTAACTTTAACATATTTCACAATTTGTTGCCAACTTTATCTTTTCAAAAGATAATATTCTTGTTCATCCTTTTTTTCAATCCATTTTAAATATCTTTCAATGGTAAATAGAAATTTAAAATTGAATTTCCTTACAAATTTTGAAATATCAAAAAAACTCTCTCTTCTTTCAAGAAATTCTCTTTTTCTAATTTTTCCTTTAAAATTTTTAAGATATGGAATAAGAGATGAATTTTTTTTCAGAAGGAGATGGTCAGGAGCAGTTAAGTTAAAAACTTCAAATTTTTCTGTTTTTTTATCTATCACACATTTTACTGCTCTTGCAAGGTCTCTGACATCAATATAATTCCACAATTCTCCTCCTTCCCTGTATGTTTTATCATTCTTCAGTAAATTCAGACGAAAACTGTAATTTCTGGGTTCTTTCACAATAATTGCTCCTGGTCTCAAAATTATGAGGTCAAAATTAACCTTTCTGATATAAAAACCTAAGAGTTTTTCTGTAAGAGATTTACTTATTCCATAAGAATCAACAGCTTTATGGGGATGGTCTTCATCAATAGGTAAATAGTCAGGAAACACCCCACTTCCAGGTAGTCCATAAACACATACGCTTGAAAAATAAATAAATTTTTTCAGTTTTTTATTCTTATAGTATTCCAGAAGATTTAAAGTTGAAATTATATTTGTTGAATAAATCTCCTCCACCTCAGCAGGTTCTCCAATAGCAGCCATATGAATTAAAACGTCAATATCAGAAGGAAGTTTTTTAATTTCAGAAGGGTTTTTTAAATTAACCTTTACAAAATTTTTTATTTTCAAATTTCTGATATCAGTGTAAAAAATTTCATAATTTTGGGAAAGACACTCACAGAATCCTCCCTTTGCCACTTCTCCTGCTGCTCCTGTAATAAGAACTTTCATCTTTCCCCCCTCTTCCGAGGCTAAGCCTCGGGGTTTAGAAGGGTTGTGTATCAAGGGATTTCACATTTTTTTTATTCTGTTCTGGAAAGTAAATATTTAACTATACTTTTTGCGGCTTTCTTTCCCATCCCCATTGCACTTATAACTGTCGCTGCTCCTGTTGCTATATCTCCTCCTGCATAAATTCCTTCAACATTTGTAGCACAGGTTTCAGGGTCAACTTCAATATTTCCCTTTCTTCCTGTTTTCAATTTTTTGTATGCCATTGGTATAAGGGGGCTGGGTTTCTGTCCTATTGCAATAATCACAGTATCAAACGGCAAAATCTCTTCACTCCCTTCTATCGGCACAGGTCTTCTTCTTCCACTTTCATCAGGTTCTCCCAGGGTATTGTGAATTACCTTTATTCCTTTAACATACCCGTGTTCATCCCCAACAATTTCCAGAGGCTGAACAAGAAAAATAAACTTTATACCCTCTTCAATGGCATTTTCATATTCTTCTTTTCTTGCTGGCATCTCTTTTTCTGTTCTTCTGTAAAGCACTGTAACTTCCTTTGCTCCAAGACGCAATGCACATCTTGCTGAATCCATCGCTACATTTCCACCACCAATCACAGCAACTTTTTCTCCAACTGAAACTGGGGTATCGTATTCAGGAAATAGATATCCTTTCATAAGATTAACTCTTGTAAGAAATTCATTTGCTGAATACACTCTCAAAAAATTCTCTCCAGGAATATCAAGGAAAGAAGGAAGACCTGCTCCTGTTCCTATAAAAATTGCTTCATACCCCTGACCAAAAATTTCATCTATGGTAATTGTCCTCCCCACAATCACATCTGTTTTTATTTCAACTCCCATTTTCTTCAGGAGATTTATTTCTTTCTGAACAATTTCTTTTGGTAATCTAAACTCAGGAATTCCATACATTAAAACTCCACCTGGAACATGAAGAGCTTCAAATATGGTCACTTCAATACCATATCTTGCAAGTTCACTGGCACATGTTAATCCCGCAGGACCAGAACCAATTACAGCAACTTTTCTTCCGGAAAGTTTTGAATTTTTATCTACTGAACATCTTAAATTTTGTTTTCCATTATCAGCTACAAATCTTTCAAGTTTTCCTATTGCTATTGGTTTTCCCACTCTTGCCAGAGTACATGCTTTTTCACATTGAGTTTCCTGAGGACATACTCTTCCACATATTGCTGGAAGAATATTCTTCTCATAAATAATATCAAGTGCTTCCTGTATTTTTCCTTCTTTAATTTTTCCAATAAAAGCAGGTATATTTATCTCCACTGGGCATCCTTTTATACATGGTGCTTTTTTACACTGGAGACATCTTTCTGCTTCTTCTATTGCCTGCTGAAGAGTATATCCAAGAGCAACTTCTTTAAAATTCTTAACTCTTTCCTTTGGGTCCTGTTTTTTATCTTTAATTCTTTCTTTCATTTCACCCTCACTGTATCTTTCTTCACTATTATATGCTTTTTCCAGTTTTTATCATCTTTTTCAGGAAAGTCCTTTCTGAAATGAGTTCCTCTACTCTCCTTTCTTAAAAGAGCAGATTTTGTAATATAGGTGGCAAGGATTAACATATTCAGAGTTTCAAAACCATATCGGTCAGAAAATTCTTTAAGGAAAGCGTATTTCTGCCATTCTGTAAGTTTCTTCAATGCAATTTCAAGTAATTCCCCATCTCTTTCAATTCCTACATTTCTCCACATTAAACTTTTTATTGACCTTTTTAAATCTTCTTTATCAATCAAAATGTCTGCTTTTTGAGGAAATTTATGTTTGATTTTAAAAGAGGGTATCTTTTTCCTGATATTCTCTGAAACCTTTTTTCCTGTTCTTGTTCCAAAAACAAGCCCTTCAAGAAGTGAATTACTTGCAAGTCTGTTTGCTCCATGAACTCCTGTGCAGGCACATTCACCACAGGCAAAGAGATTTTCAAGATTTGTCCGACCCCAGAGGTCTGTTTTTATGCCACCCATAAAATAATGTGCTGCTGGCCTTACAGGTATCATATCTTTTCTTAAATCAATTCCATAATTTCTACAGAATCTGTAAATTCTTGGAAATCTTTTTTTGAGATAACTCAATTTTATATGTCTCAAATCAAGATATACACAGTTTGAATTTGTCTTTTTCATCTGATCAATTATACCTCTTGATACAATATCTCTTGCTGCAAGGTCTCCTGCAGGATGATAATCAAACATAAATCTTTCTCCTTTTGAATTTTTAAGTATTCCTCCTTCTCCCCTTACACTTTCCGATATCAGAAATCTTGGTGCTCCTGCCATATAAAATGTTGTTGGATGAAACTGATAAAACTCAAGGTCAGTCAATTCAGCTCCTTTTCTGTATGCAATGGCAATTCCATCTCCTGTTATTCCGGATGGATTTGTTGTTTCCTGAAAAAGATTACCTGCTCCACCTGTTGCGAGAATTACTGATTTTGCTCTGATTATATAAACTTTCCTTTTTACTTCATCAAGTACAATCCCCCCGTATACTTTATTCTCTATGGAAATTAAATCAATAAGAAAATTTG
>JAGHCG010000226.1 GCA_021160565.1 bacterium
AGCTATGGAAGAACTTGGACTTCCTGATGAACTTGAAAAGTATAAAAAATTGAGAGAAAAAGAATGGAAGTATCCCGAAAGGAAATTTGTCTATAAACCTGTTATAAATAAAGGTACTCCAATAGTATATGAAAAAGATAAAAAGACAGATAATAGAAGTGCCTTTGGAGCGGCTTTACTTGACATAGCAAAAGCAAACAGAGAGAATTCAGAATATCCAATAGTTGTCTTTGACTGTGACCTTGCCTCATCTGTAAAAACTGACGGATTTGCAAAGGAGTTTCCGGAAAGATTTTTCCAGATAGGTGTTCAGGAACATAATGCAGCCACAATTGCAGGAGCAATTTCCACTGATAAAATTATAAGTTTTTTTGCTGATTTTGGTGTTTTTGGAGTGGATGAAACTTTCAATCAGGAAAGGTTGAATGACCAGAATTATACCAATTTAAAACTCATTTCCACCCATCTTGGTCTTGATGTTGGAGAAGATGGAAAAACTCATCAGTGTATTGATTATATTGGAGTTTTAAGAAATTTGTATGGATTTAAAATTATCATTCCAGCAGACCCAAATCAGACAGATAGAGTTATAAGATATATTGCTGATAAAGAGGGGAACTGGTTTGTGGGAATGGGAAGGAGTAAAACATCTGTAATTTTGAAGGAAAATGGAGAAATATATTTTGACCAGAATTATAAATTTGAATATGGAAAATCTGATTTAATAAGAAAAGGAAAAGATGGATATATAATTACAATGGGATGTATGGTTCAGAGAGCAATAGAAGTTCATGAAAAATTGAAAAATGAAGGGCTGGAAATTGGAATTTTGAATTTTTCATGTCCTGCTGTGGTGGATGAAGAAAAAATTAAACTCGCAATTGAGACAGGTTTTATCATTACTTATGAAGACCATCACATTGACACAGGACTTGGTTGTACAATCGCTCTTTACCTTGTTGAAAATGGATATTCAGGTAATTTTTACCGTCTGGGAATAAAAAATTATGGTTCTTCAGGAAAACCAGATTTGCTCTTCAAAAAAGAAAAACTTGACCCAGAAAGTGTGGTTGAATTTATAAAAAGGAGGGTTTAAGTGGCTGAATGTGTAAACAAAAGTAAAAATCTTGAAAATTGTGGATGTACTTATCCTTCCTGTTCAAAAAAAGGTATGTGTTGTGAATGTCTGAAATCTCACTGGAAGAATAGAGAATTACCAGGATGTTTATTTCCACCAGAAGCAGAGAAAACTTATAACAGGTCCCTTGAATATTTCATAGAGGTGTGGAGGAAAAAACTGGGAATTTAAAAGTGAAAAGTAAGGTATTTTTTCTCCCAATAGAGAAAATAAATGAAATTGGTAAATTTGTTGAAGAAATCGGTATTTTTGATTTCATAAAGGAAGAAGAAAAAATAGCACTTAAAATACACTTTGGAAATACAAAACACAATAATCAAATTCCACCAGATTATTTGAAAGACATCGTTAGGATACTTCAAAATAAAAACTGCTTTCCATTCCTTACAGATACGAATGTCCTTTACAGAGGAGAGAGAGCAGATACTTTTTCACACATGAAAGTTGTCCATTTCCATAAATTTCATACCCTTGGAATTCCAATAATTATTGCAGGAGGATTTAATGGAACAGATGAAGTTCCAATTGAAGTGAATTATAAACATTTCAGAGAAATTTATGTTGCAAGAGAATATACAGAAATTGATGGAATGGTTGCTCTTACCCATTTTAAGGGACATGCTCTTGCAGGAATAGGCGGGACAATAAAAAATATAAGTATGGGATGTGCTTCAAGAAAAGGAAAATTCGCCATGCATGCAAATATTGTTCCTCAAATTAACCGTTCTGGATGCGTGGGATGTGGAAGTTGTGTAAAAGAATGTCCTGCTGGTGCAATTGAGTTAAAAAATAAAAAAGCATATATAGATGAAGAAAAATGCATTGGTTGTGCAAGCTGCGTTCATGCCTGTCCTGAAAAAGTTATAAGTATTCCATGGTCAAGTGTAAGCCCAGAAGAATTCCAAGAAAGAATTGTTGAATATGCAGCAGGTGTTATAAACATGTATAGGGATAAATTCTCATCTTTAAACTTTTTGATAAATATTGCTGAAGATTGTGATTGTCTTTCAAATCCAGGAGAAATTTTATGCAGAGATATAGGAATTGTTGCTTCAAAAGACCCTGTTGCTATTGATAAAGCATCAGTTGATATTATAAAAGATGTGGCTGGAAAAGATGTTTTCCTTGAAAAAAGACCAAATGTTCCCTACTCTTTTCAAATAGAGTATGGGGAGAAAATAGGACTTGGAACTTCAAATTATGAACTTATAAAATTCAGTTAAAATGAGACATCTACCCAATATTATAATTCTTATGTCTGACCAGTTCAGAGCAGATTGTACTGGAGCTTCTGGGAATAAATTTATAAAAACACCAAATATTGATAAAATTGCAGAAAATGGAATTTTTTTTGAAAATTGTTTTACTACTACTCCTCTCTGTATGCCTGCAAGAGCTTCTTTTGTCAGTGG
>JAGHCG010000136.1 GCA_021160565.1 bacterium
ATGTTTTGTTCCGGAATAATCCATTCAATTTTTGCTCTTTATATTGAAGAATTTGGAGTGGTAAAAACAAAAATAGGACTTGTTTTCACAATTGGTTCATTTGCAGGAGCAATATTTTCTCCCATTATAGGAAAACTTGTTGATAAAAAAGGGAAAATACCCTTCATTTTACTTTCCTCATTCTCTTTCTGTATAGCATTCATAGGATATAGTATGGCAAAAAATTTCTCCTCAATAATTTTCTCTCAGATTATAGAAGGAATTGCATGGGCGACATTTATGATTTCAACTTCTGCTTTAATTGCCGATATGGTTCCCGAGGAAAAGAGAGGATATGCATATGCAATATACAATCAATTCTGGTATTTTGGATGGATACTTGGTCCTGTAATAGGTGGTTTTTTGAGTGAAAAACTGGGATTTAGAATAACTCTTCTTATAGGAGCAATTTTGAGTTTTATCAGTCTGGCGTCTGTATTTTCCGTCTCCCTTCTTGGCCCTCCCCGTTCTAACCGCGTAGGTTAGAAAAAGGGCTATTGCTTACACTTTGTATATCAAGAACTTGTGGAAAGGGAGTTTTCTAACCGCGTAGGTTAGAATAGGGAAGGTTGAGAAAGGAAAGATATGGAGGTATAATGGAGTGTTATGAATGGAAAAAAGATTGTATTTGGACCGGTCCCTTCCAGAAGACTTGGGCAGAGTCTTGGAATAAACAATATTCCACCAAAAGTATGCAGTTATTCATGTGTTTACTGCCAGATAGGAAAAACATTGAAAATGGAAATTGAAAGGGAGGAATTTTATAAAGTTGAGGAGATTGTAAAAGAAGTGGAAGAAACAGTTGAAATCTTAACAAAAAGAGGAGAAAAAATTGATTATTTGAGTTTTGTTCCTGATGGTGAACCCACCCTTGATAAAAACCTTGGTCAGGAAATAAGAGAATTGAAAAAAACAGGAATAAAAATAGCAGTTATAACCAATTCCTCTCTATTGTGGAAAGAGGATGTAAGAGAAGACCTGAAAGAGGCTGACTGGGTTTCAGTAAAAATTGATGCTGTGAGTGAAAACTTATGGAGAAAAATAAATAGACCTTTCAGAAAATTGAATTTAAGTGAAATCCTTAAAGGAATAGAAAATTTTTCATCTGAATTTCAGGGTTTTTTGGCAAGTGAAACGATGCTCGTTGAGGGAATAAATGATACCGAAGTAGAGATTGAAAAGATAGCAAGTTTTATAAAAAACATAAAGATTGAAAAATCTTATATAAGTATTCCTACCAGACCGCCTTCTGAAAAGTGGGTTTTTCCTCCATCTCCTGAAAAACTGAATATGGCTTACCAGATTTTCCGAAATTCAAAAATAGAAGTAGAATTTCTTACAGGATACGGTGGAGTAGACTTTGGATTTACTGGAAATCTTGAAAATGATATCTTGAGAATAACATCAGTCCACCCCATGAGAGCTGACCAGGTGGAAGAGTTGGTGAAAAAGGCAAATGGCAAATGGAAAGATATAGAAAAACTTGTAGAAGAGGAGAAACTGGTTAAGATAAATTACAGAAATCAGACATATTATCTTCGTAAATTTAGATAACTTCAATTGAATTCAGAGGTAATGTAAGGGCTGCTTACAACGAGATTCCTTTCATCTATTATGTTGAAGAAATAAGATTTTGCTCCAGATGGTATTTCTATCTCCCCAGCATCCTTCATTTTTATCACTTTAAATTCTGTTGCAAAAAATAATAATGAATGTAAAATAAATCACAAATGCCTTTCTTAACTTGAAAAGGGGGAAAAATGGGAAAACTTGCAATAAATGGAGGGAAAAAAGTAATAGAAGAGGAAAACTTCTGGTATCCATGGCCTGCCATTGATGATAATGACAAAAATATGCTTCTGAAAGTCCTTGAGGAAAAAAGGTTATGCCGACTTTATGAGGGAAGCTGGGCTGAAAAATTTGAAAAAAAATGGGCTGATTACTGTGATGCAAAATACTGTATTGCAACTTCAAATGGAACTGTATCTCTTGAGTTATCACTGAAAGCACTCGGTGTAAAACCGGGTGATGAAGTGATAACAACTCCAATAACATTCATAGCAACAGCAAGCAGTATAAGTGAAGTTGGAGCAATTCCTGTTTTTGCAGATATTGATTATGAGACAGGACAGATTTCTGCAAATTCAATTGAGGATAAAGTAACAGAAAATACAAAAGCAGTAATTGGGGTTCATTATGGTGGATATCCATTTGATATAGATAAAGTAAGAAAAGTATGCAGAAAACACAATTTATTTTTGATAGAGGACTGTGCCCATGCTCATGGAACAAAATGGAAGAATAAACATGTAGGAGGATGGGGACATTTCGGTTCTTTCTCATTTCAGGCAAGCAAATCACTTGCAAGTGGAGAAGGTGGAGCAATAATAACAAACTATAAGAAATTTTATGATAAGGCACTTACCCTTCACAATATAGGAAGAATTCTTGGAAAACCCGGTTATTACCATTACTATCTTTCTTCAAATTATCGTCTTGCAGAATTACTTGCAGGGCTTCTATTAAGTCAGTTTAAAAAATTGAAAAAACAGACACAAATAAAAGAGAAAAATGGAAAATGGCTGAAA
>JAGHCG010000115.1 GCA_021160565.1 bacterium
GAATAAACTCCTCCTGCAAAGAACAGCAAAATAAGAATGAAGATAAAAGTAATTTTCATATTTTCCCCCTTATTTTATAATAGTATATCAGAAAAAGTTTTTCAAATCTAATAAAGAAGAGGGAAATCTGAAGGGGGAGAAAATGGCTATAATTTCAATTGAGAGAATGAAAAAATTTATGGACATTCCCAAAGCAGCAGAGTTATTACTTACAAGAAATGAGAAAGAAATTAAGTTTTCAATAAGTTTAAAATTGAAAAAAGAAGAAATTATTTTCTGTGAAGGGTATGTGGTTTATCACAATGTGGTTCTCGGTCCTGCAAAAGGCGGAATAAGAATTTCTCCAGAAGTTGATATAGAAGAGACAAAGAAACTGGCCACAATTATGACTTACAAAAATGCTCTTGCAAAAATCCCATTTGGTGGTGGGAAATCCGGAATAAAACTTGATACAGAAAGGGTTGATGATTTTACCAGAATTTCAATAATAAAAGAGTTTGTGCATATGATAAAGGAAGAGTTGGAGTTTAACCATTATATTCCTGCTCCTGACCTTGGAAGTGGTCCAGTTGATATGGCTGTAATTTATGGAGAACTTCACAGACCAGAATGTGTTACAGGGAAGCCAGTCAGAATTGGAGGACTTCCTGGAAGGAGAGAAGCAACTGGAAGAGGAGTTGCAAAATCAGTTTTTCTTACAGGAGAAAGAATTTTGAAGAAGAAAAATTCTGAGATTAAAGTTGCAATTCAGGGATTTGGAAATGTAGGAAGGTGGACTGCTTATTTTCTTCATAAAAAAGGAGTGAAAATTGTAGGAGTGAGTGATAAGTGGGGCGGAATTTACAATGAAAATGGGATTGATATAGAGAAATTATTCCTCCATTCTCCTGATAGAAATAAAACTGTTGCCGGATTTCCTGAAGCAGAAGATATTACAAATGAAGAATTGTTTACACTTGATGTGGATATTTTAATCCCAGCAGCAATAGGAGGAGTTGTAAATGAAAGAAATGCAGAAGAAATTAATGCAAAAGTGATAGTGGAAGGAGCAAATGACCCTGTAAGTGAAAAGGGAGAAAAGATTTTATATGAAAGAGGGATACCTGTTTTACCTGATTTTTTCTGTAATAGCGGAGGAGTTATTGCTTCATATATTGAGTGGAGAAATGCAAAGTCAGGAAATCAGACAGAAAAAGAAGAGGTTTTTGAAATAATAGATAAAAAAATTGAGAAAGCATTTGAGGAAATTGAAGAGATAAAGGGAAGGATAAAAGGAACGTACAGAGAAGCAGCGATGTATATAGCATTAACTGAGTTGATTGAGGCGATGAGGGAGAGGGCATGGCTTTAAAATCTCCCAAATCCCTTGTCAGACAATGCTTCCAGATGCGGAGGCTTAGCCTCGGATTAGGGGAAGGGACGCATGGGTTCAAGGGTTTCCACTTCTCCTTCATATTCCAGCACAATTACAGTGTTCAGTTTATCAGGCGGAGTTTTGGGTAAGTTTTTAAAAACTATTCTTTCATCTTCTTTAATATAATTAACCTTTGTGCCGTCTTTCAGGAAATATGCGTTAATCACATCAATTTTACAGTTTGGAAGAGCAAATTCTTCATACCAGTAGAATGTATGGAGATAAATTTTGTTTCCTTTTGAAGTTGTCGTTCCAAGATGAAATCTGACTTTTCCTCTTTCGCTTCCATAAATACTTTCACCATTTTCTTTAAGCCATTTTCCAACCTCTTTAAGAATTCTTACACTCTCTTCAGGAATTGTTCCATCTGGTTTTGGACCTACATTTAATAGATAATTGCCTCCACCAGCACAGCATGTTGCAAGGTTCCATATTATTCTGGCAGGCGATTTCCAATTATTATCATTTTCACAATATCCCCAGTGGTCATTTAAAGTCATGCAACTTTCCCAATCTCTTTCTGGTATTTCAGGGTTTGGAAAAGCACCAGGTATTTTCTGTTCTGGTGTATCAAAATCTTCTGGAAGACCGCTTCTGTTGTTTATTATTATTTCTGGCTGGAGTTCTCTTACCATTTTGTTTAATTTTTCTGATTCCCACTGTTCTGGTTTATAAGGCCATCCACCATCATACCAGAGAATATCAATTTTCCCATAATTTGTCATAAGTTCTCTTACCTGAGTATGGACATATTCAACAAAATCTTTCCAGCCATCCGGGTCTTTCTCTGGACCAAGGAAATAGGCATCATACCTCCAGTCAAGGAGAGAATAATAAAAGCCAATTCTCATACCTGCTTTTCTGCATGCTTCAACATATTCTTTTATAAGGTCTCTTTTTGCAGCAGTTTTTGGTGCTGTAAAATCACTGACTTTACTGTCAAAAAGAGAAAATCCATCATGGTGTCTTGTTGTTAAAACCATATATTTCATCCCTGATTCTTTTGCTAAGGAAACCCATTCTTCCGGGTTGTATTTATCAGGCGAAAATTTCTCAGCAAAATTTCTATATTCTTCTTTTGGTATTCTTTCATTGAACATAACCCATTCGCCTCTTGCAGGAATACTGTAAACTCCCCAGTGTATAAACATTCCGAATTTTGCTTCTCTCCACCACTTCATTCTATCCATGGTTTTTTTCCTCCTTTTTGAATAAAAAAAAATTTATGATATTATACTATGATAAAATTATTTCAGATAATGTCAAGAACATAAGGAGGGGAGAAATGGAAAAGATAAAAATAGGAGTTATAGGGGTTGGTGGAATGGGTTATGCTCATTGTAAAAGTGTGAATGAACTGGAAGAAGCAGAACTGACATGTGTTTCTGATATTGATGAAGAAGTTGCAAAGGAAAGGGGAGAGGAATTTGGAGTGAAATATTTTACTGATTATAAAGAGTTGATAAAAAGTGGATTGTGTGATGCTGTTATAGTTGCAACTCCTCACTGGTTTCATCCAGAAATTTCTATTTTTGCGTTTGAAAATGGTCTTCATGTTTTAAGTGAAAAGCCAATAGCAGTGCGTGTTTCAGATGCAGATAGAATGATAGAGGCAGCAAAAAAGAGTGGAAAAGTTTTTACAATTATGTTTCAGAGAAGAACAGAACCATTTGCGAGAAAGGCAAGGGAGATAATTGAAAGTGGAACTCTTGGAGAAATTCAGAGAACTTTATGTGTTGACCCATGGTACAGGGCTCAGGCATATTATAATAGTGCAACATGGCGTGCTACCTGGATAGGAGAAGGTGGAGGAGTTTTGATAAATCAGGCGCCACATACCATAGACCTTTTCACATACCTTGCCGGTCTTCCCAAAAAAATTGAAGCAAAAACAAGGACAAAAATTCATGATATAGAGGTTGAAGATGAAGTAAGTGCTTTACTTGAATATAAGAATGGTGCATGGGGATATTATTACACTTCCACATGTGAACCAGTTGGTCCAGCAAGAATTGAAATAGCAGGAGATAAGGGGAAACTTGTAATAAGCGGAACTACTTTAACTCTTTATAAGTATGAAAAGCCAATCTCTGTTTTTACAAAAGAAGCAGAAAGTATGTGGGCAGGTCTTAAAGTGGAGGAGGAAACAGTAACTCTTCCAGAAAATGTTGCAACAGGACATAAGGAAATTATAAGAAATTTTGTTCACGCTATTTTAGAAGGAGAAGAACTTTATGTGAAAGGAGAAGAAGGGCTTAATTCCGTTGAGTTTATAAATGCATGTATTCTATCCGGAAAGAAAAATAAAGTTGTTGAAATTCCAGTGGATAGAGGTGAATATGATGAGTTGCTGGAAGAGTTGAAAAAGACGTCAAAACCAAAAAAAGTTGTTAAAGTTGTAAGGGAAACAGACCCGAAATTTAAGAAATAAAAAATGGATAAAATAAAGGAAATTTTAGATTCTCTTTCTATTGAAGAAAAGGTTGCACAGCTTTCTTCTGTGTATATAACCGACCTTATTGAAAATGGGAAATTGTCAGAAAAGAAGATGGAGGAATTACTGAAAAATGGAATTGGGCATGTATGTAGAGTTTATGGTGCAACCGGAGATAACAGGAAAGCAAGAGAATATGCGAGAGAAATTCAGAAGTTTTTAACGGAAAAGACAAAAGCAAAAATCCCAGCTATTTTTCATGAAGAGTGCCTTTCTGGATTTATGACAGAAAAAGCAACAAATTTCCCTCAGATGATAGGAATGGCTTCCACATGGAACCCCTCCCTTATTGAAAAAATGACGTCTGTTATAAGGAAACAGATGAGAAAAGCGGGTGTTCATCAGGGACTTTCACCAGTTCTTGACATTTCCTATGACCCGAGATGGGGAAGGGTTGAGGAGACATTTGGAGAAGACCCTTATCTTGTTTCAAGAATGGGTTTTTCATATGTGAGAGGATTGCAGGGGAAAAATCTGAAAGAAGGAATAGTTGCGACAGGGAAACATTTTGCTGCTCATGGATTTTCAGAAGGAGGAAGAAACCAGTGCCCTGTTCATACAGGAGAAAGAGAGTTGAGAGATGTTTTCCTTCTTCCTTTTGAAGTTTGTGTTAAAAGAGCAAATCTTTTTTCAATAATGAATGCTTACCATGAGATAGATGGAATTCCATGTGCATGTTCTGAAAAACTTTTAACTGATATATTGAGAAAAGAATGGAAATTTGAAGGGATAGTTGTTTCTGATTATGAAGCAGTTTCAATGCTTCACACAGTTCATAAAGTTGCTTCTGATAAGACACAGGCAGCAAAACTTGCATTGATAGCAGGAATAGATATTGAACTGCCGAGAGTGGGTTGTTATCAGAACCTGGTAAATCTTGTAAAATCAGGTGAAATATCAGAAAGTATTGTTGACCGTGCCGTTTACAGGGTTCTTTATACAAAATTTAAACTTGGTCTTTTTGATGGAATTCAAGAGGAGATAAATATTGAATTTGACAGTAAAGAGGAGAGAAAACTTGCTTACAGATGTGCAGTTGAAAGTATAGTGCTACTGAAAAATAAGAATAGAATACTTCCTCTTGATAAAAAAATAAAATCAGTTGCTTTAATAGGACCTGCCTTTGATAATCCCCGTCTTTACTTTGGAGATTATGGATATACTGCTCATTTAGGTCTTGAAAAGTGTGCTGTTGAATGTAAAAGTTTGCTTGAAGTTTTTAAAGAGAAATTCAGAGGGAAGATTTTTTATTCAAAAGGATGTGAAGTGAAGGATAAAAATGAGGAGTATTTTGAAGATGCAATTGAGAAAGCACGAATGGGAGAAATAATAATTTTTGCTGGTGGAGAAAGTTCAGGATTTGGTGAAAAGGATACTGTGGGTGAAGGGAAGGATAGTCATGATTTGAAATTGCCAGGAAGTCAGGAAGAGTTGATTTTGAAATTATCTGAACTTGGAAAACCTTTAATTCTCATTCTCATAAATGGAAGACCACTTGTTCTTACCGATATTCATGATAAAGTTGATGCTATTGTTGAATGCTGGTTTCCAGGAGAAGAGACAGCGAATGCAATATTCAACATCATTACTGGAAGAGAAGTTCCTTCGGGTAAATTGCCAGTTTCTTTTCCAAAACATTCAGGTCAAATACCTGTTTATTATCACAGAAAGGAAATTTCAAAGGAGAAAAAGTACGTTTATCTTGACTCTTCTCCTCTTTTTCCTTTTGGGTATGGATTGAGTTATACAGAATTTAAATATTCTTCTCTTGAGATAAGTCCTGAAGAAATTGAGCCATCAGAAAATGTGAAAATTTCTTTTTACCTTGAAAACACAGGAGAGTTTAAAGGAAGTGAAATAGTCCAGCTTTATGTAAGAAAAAAATATTCTTCTATTGTACTTCCTTCAATTTCTCTTAAAGGATTTGAGAAGGTGAAAATTAAACCAGGAGAAAAAGTAAAAGTTGAATTTATTCTTCCTGCTGAAATTCTTGCATTCCACAGTGAAGATATGAAACTTACCATTGAAGAGGGAGATTATGAAGTTATGATTGGTTCTTCTTCAAATGATATAAAACTTAAAGGAAATTTCAGAATAAAGGAAAGCAAAAAGATGAGAGGAAGGAAGAAATTCTTCTCCAGAGTTAAAGTGATAAAATTATGAAGTTCATTCCAGAAACAAAAATTATTTCTACACTCGGTCCTGCAAGTTCTTCAGAAAAAATAATAAGAGAAATGGCAAAAGCAGGAATGGATGTTGTTAGAATAAATTTTTCCCATGGAGATTATGAGGAATATCTTGGGTACATCAGGAAGGTTAGAAAAATAAATGAGAATTACAGAAGACATATAAGAATAATGGGAGACCTTGAAGGACCCAGAATAAGAGTTGGATTTTTTGGAAGGAAGAAATACATAAATCTGGAAAAGAATAAAACTGTATATCTGGTAAAAAGTGAGGAAAAAGCAACAGAAAGGCAGATACCAGTTGATTACAAAGGAGATTTTTCTGATTTTGAAGGAGCAGAATTTATTTACATGGATGATGGGAATATTGTTCTTAAAATAATTGATTTGCAGAAAGAGAAGGTGAAGACAAAAGTTGTGAGAGGTGGAATTTTGAAACAGAGAAAGGGAATAAATGTTCCAGGAGCAAAACTCAAATTTCCAGTTTTAAATGAAAAGGATAAAAAAGATATAAGGTTTGCAGTTGAAAATGGATTTGATTTTATTGCTTTATCATTTGTCAGAACAGGAAAAGATATGGAGGAACTGGAAAGGGAAGTGAAAAGTTCTGAAATTAAACTTGTGGCAAAAATTGAAAACAGGGAAGGGATAAAAAATATAGAAGGTATCATTGATAAATCAGATGGAGTGATGATAGCAAGGGGAGATATGGGAATATCAATTCCTGTTTATGAAGTTCCATTTGTTCAAAAGGAAATAATAAAAAAATGCAAAAAGAAAGGTAAATTTTCAATAACAGCAACTCAGATGCTTGAAAGTATGGTTGAACATCCTTTTCCTACAAGAGCAGAAGTTAGTGATGTTGCAAATGCAGTTATTGATGGGACAGATTATGTTATGCTTTCAGCAGAGACTTCAATTGGGAAATATCCAGTGGAAGCAGTGAGAATGATGAATACAATAATAAAATACACTGAAATTCATCTGAAAAGTAAAAGTTAATCTGGCAGTCCCACAATCAGGTCATCGAAATAAGCAGGAGTGGGTTTGGGTTTATAAGGTAATTCATCTTTACCGAAGGGAGATTTACCGAGGCGTAAGAAAGAAGGAGCAGAAGAAAGAGAAGGAACTCTATCAATAATCCAGTCAGTATTCCATTTTTTTCCATCAGAAGAGCCATAGAATATTATTTTATTTTCAGTTAATTTTATTCTTACCCAGTTTGTCTGATGCATACCAGGAGGATTTGAGAGATTGACATTACTACCCCATTTAGATTTTGTTTTTCCATCATATTTAACCATATAGAAGAATTTACCACGATGAAGAACAGGACCAGCAAAGACATAGTTTCCATTGTCCCACAGAAGAAGAAGTCCTATTTTATTCTGATGAGCTTTAGATAAAGTTTCAACTCTCACCTGAACAGAAGCATTTTTAATTCCAAAAACCATCTGGGCAGCAGCGAATTTATAATCACTTGCAAGAACCTGTAATCTGTTTCTGTAGATTCTAATTCTGCCAGAGGATGCTTTTGAACACACAAGAGACCATTTATCAGATAGAGAAGGAGAGTTGAAATCATCACAGAGTTTTTTAATAAGTTTTTGAGGTTTTGGAAGGAGAGAGCCGGGATGTGGTAAGTCAACAGGGAAATAGCCAGCAGGACCAGCAAGAAGTATTCTATAATTATAAGATTTGACAGATATTTTAATTTTTCCGTTTTTATGGGGTATTTTTTTATGGTTTTCTTCACCATCACATATAACAGTATTTCTGGGAAGTCCGAGGAGTTTTAAAGGGAGAGTAATTTCACCTGAGAAATCCTTTTTTGTTAAATTTCCAATCACAATAAGAGCAGTTTTTTCTTTTTTTCTCACCCAGGCACTTATTTTAATATCTTTTTTTCTTGGGTCTTTATCTGGCTGTAATACCCAGTATCCGAGGAACTGTACATCATCTTCATTCAGACCAAA
>JAGHCG010000238.1 GCA_021160565.1 bacterium
AAAATTTTCTATAGAGGTCAGGTCTTCTTTCTTTTGTCCTTTCAATTGCTTTCTCTTTTCTCCATTCCTCTATTTTCTTATGATTTCCTGAAAGAAGCACATCTGGAACTTTCATTCCTCTGAAAACAGCAGGTCTTGTATAGCATGGCCAGTCAAAAAGATAATCAAAGAAACTATCATAAACAGGTGCTTCTTCCGGTAAAACTCCTGGTATCAATCTCACAATACTATCTGTTATAACCATTGCAGGTAGTTCTCCCCCAGTTAAAATATAATCACCAATAGAAATTTCATAATCACATATGGAACTCACTCTTTCATCCACACCTTCATAATGACCACATATTATAATCAATCCTTTTTCTTTGCTCAACTTTTTTGCCATCTCCTGATTGTACAAAACTCCCTGGGGTGTTGTCAAAATTACCTTTCCCTCTTTATTTTCCTCTTTTATTTTCTCAACTGCATTAAAAATTGGTTCACACTTTAAAACCATTCCCTTTCCTCCACCGTAAGGTTCATCATCTACTTTCCTGTGTTTGTCTTTTGTAAAATCTCTCAAATTCCAGATTTTTATTTCAACAAGCCCCTTTTCTTTTGCTCTTTTGACAATACTTACATCCAGTGGTAAAAAAATCTCAGGGAAAATGGTAAGAATATCTATTCTCATTTATCAACCGTAGGGGGAATGAACACACCCTTTTTCTTCAAAAGTGATTTCACCGTATCTGATGGTTTTGCTCCCACACTGAACCAGTAAAGAATTCTCTCCTCTTTCACTTCAATAATTTCAGGGTCAGGGATTGGGTCATAATATCCCAGAACTTCCAGAATATCTCCTCTTCCGTCTTTTTCATCACTTACAGCCACTATTCTGAAAAAAGGTCTATTTCTTCTACCTTTCCTTACAAGTCTTATTCTTGCAGCCATTTTCTCTCCCTTATTTTAAATTTCTTCTACTTTCCCGCTTTCCAGACTTTTATTAACAGATACAGCAATTTTTGTAACTTCAAGTCCATCAATTCCAGTTGCTGTTATTCCATTATTTATTTCTGTTTTACCTGTTTTTTTTATATATTCAAGATTATACACAAAATCCGCAATACTTTCAATCCCATATCCAGAATATTTCACATTCCCATAGTTATCATTACTTTCAGAAATAAAAACTGGATTGTATGTCATAACACCATCTTCTTTATAACAAACTCTTGTCCCTCTATCCTGACTGTCGCATTCAATCATTCCTTCTTCTCCCACAAGTCGGAAACCCTGATTTACAATTGCTTCAAAATTTTCGGGTAAAATCCATGAAACATCAAAAGTAACGGTTGCTCCATTTTCAAATTCAACCATTGCAGTTACAGCGTCATAAGTATCAATTCCCAGAGATTTTAATTTTAATTTCCTCCCTGTTGCATAAACTTTTTTACCATTGCTTCCAATTATCCATCTTATAAGGTCAAAAAAATGAACTCCAAGAAACCATACAGGAGAACTTTTTGAAGCCCAGTTTGGAAACCAGTCTCTCGGAACCACTATTTTATCTTCCATATGAGCATATCCATATTCCACTTTCCCTATCTTTCCTTTTTCAATGTCTTTTTTTATCTGCTGATGAAATGGGTCAAATCTTTTGTGAAAATCAACCTGGAGAAAAACTCCATTCTTTTTACATTCATTTATCATTTCTTCACAACCTTCAACTGTAATATCCATTGGTTTTTCAACAAAAATATGCTTCTTCAAATTTGCAGCGTAAATAACAGGTTCTTTATGAAATGGGTCAGGAGTTGCAATAGCCACTCCATCCATTTCCTCTTTTTCAAGCATTTCCTTATAATCAAGGTATCCAGGTACATTATAAGTTTTTGTTTGTTTTTCAAGAACTTCTGGATTTATATCACATATTGCAACAAGTTTACATCTTCCTTCTCTTTCAAGTTGTTTAAAGGTATTCAGAATGTTTGTTCCAAATTTTCCTGTTCCAATAACCCCAAGTTTTATCATTTTATCCCCCCTCTCCACACCATTTTATAACTGCTCTTGTTAAAATTTCTCCTGCCTTTTTAATATCATCAATTTTAATTTTTTCACAACTGGAATGTGCATCATCAAGACAACCAGGTCCAAAAACAACAACTGGCATTCCACCAACTTTATTGAAAAGACGTGCATCACAACTTGCTACAAATCCTTCAATTACTCCATTTTCTCCACTCTCTTCTGTCGCTTCCTTTAATGTTTTCACCAGAGGATGGTCTGGTGGTATTGAATAAGCATCATTGTGAAGTTTATTAAAACTTAATTTATAGTGATGTTTTATCCAATCATCTCCACAATTTTTTATAACTTCTTCAATTTCTTCTTTTATCTGGGATATACTTTTATTTGGAAGAAAACCTACTCCTCCTTCAAGTTCTACTTTCCCGCATACCATTGATGGCCATCCTTCTCCTTTTATTGTTCCAAAATTTACCTGAACAGGTGGAGGGTCAAACTTTTCAAAAAGAGGAACATTTCTACTTTCTTCAATGAGTTTTTCCTCATATAACATCAATTCTCTCACAATAAAACACATTTTTTCTATCGCATTTATACCTTCTATTTTTTTCCCCATGTGAACTCTTTTTCCTTCAATTTCAAGTTTAAACCAGACGGCGCCTCTATTTGCTGGGTGTATTTTCATATCAGTTGGTTCAAAAACTACCACTCCATCTGCTTTATATCCCTGCCTTATCAGGGATAAAGATCCATTCCCTCCAACCTCTTCCTCAATTACAATTTCAACCACCACATCTCCTTTTAATTTAATTCCAAGTTTTTTAAGTGTAAGAAGTCCAAGATAAATTGTTGCAATCTGTCCTTTTGCATCACAACTTCCCCTTCCATATATATAACCATCTTTAATAGCCGGATTAAATGCTTCTTTCCAGTCAGAAGGTGGAACAACATCTGAATGAGAATTTAAAATTAAACTTTTCCCTCCTCCCTTGCCACCTATTTTTAAAACAAGATTTTTCCTTTTTGAATAATCCAGTTCTTTGTCCGAGAATGTATATTCAGGGTCTTTTTTTATCTCCTCAGGAATTGGAATAAGATTTACCTTTCCAAATTCAGAAAATTTTTCACAGATAAAATTTTGGATTTCCTCTTCTCCTTCTCCAGAAATACTTTTGAATTTGATAAGTTCTTTTAAAAATTCAACTGTCTGATTTAAGTTCTCCTCAACCAGTTTTTTAACTTCCATTTTAATTCACCTCACTTATTGCTTCATCTATTACAGAGCATCCTTCTCTTATTGCCTCTTCATTTATTATAAGAGGTGGACACACTTTTATAGTTGCTCCACCCGGTCCTACAGGCGCAAAAAATAAAAGTCCTTTTTCAACACATTTACCAACAATTTCAAAGGCACGTTCTCCATCAGGTTCTTCTGTTCCTTTCTTAACAATATGAATTGCCCATACCAATCCTTTACCACATATAAATCCTACCTCTGGATGTTTTTCTTTTATTTTATTCAATTCCTCTTCAAAAACCTTACCCATTTTTTCAGCATGTTCAACAAGGTTATTTTCTTCAATGTATTTTATACTTCCCAAGGCAGCAGCACAGCAAACAGGATTTCCTGTATGTGTACTTGTCATGGTTCCTGGCTGATACTGGTCCATTATTTCACTTCTTCCCACAACAGCAGAGATTGGGAGAGAACTTGAAATTCCCTTTCCAAGACAGAAAAGGTCTGGAACAATTTCATAATGCTGGAAACCCCACCATTTTCCTGTTCTGCCAAAACCTGCCTGTACTTCATCAAAAATAAGCAATGCTCCATTTTCGTCACACCATTTTCTTAAACTTTTTGCATATTCAACAGGCATAAATCCTGCATTTGCTCCCTGGTATGTTTCTGAAATTACTGCACAAACTGATTCTGGTTTAATTCCTTTTTCTTCCAGTGTTTTTTCAAAGAGAGAAAAACTCTTATCTTTCACTCTCGGGTCTCCTGGAAATGGAACCTGAATGATATCAGGATCAGGATTGACAATCCATTCTTTAAGTGATGGTATTCCTCCTATCAACTGTGCGCCCAGAGTTCTTCCATGGAAAGCACCTTCAAATGAAATAATTACTTTTTTATTGAGTTTCTTTCCCCATGTTCTTGCAAGTTTAATTGCACATTCAGTTGTTTCTGCTCCTGTGGTGAGAAGAAAAACTTTTTTTAATGGTTCAGGAGAAAGAGAGGCAATTTTTTCAACAAGTTCTGCTCTTATTTCAGATGGGAAACAGTAATTATGGAGAAGAGGTTTTTCAATCTGCTTTTTTATTTCTTCCAGAACATAAGGATTAGAATGACCTGCATTTGCAACAAGAACTCCTGAAGAAAAATCAAGGTATTTATTTCCGTATTTATCATATACATTTACGCCTTCAGCTCTATCCCATACAACAAGTGGCTGTCCAGTCATTGAAACCGGTTCATATTTCCTCAGTTTTTCAAGTACAGGGATACTTTCAGGAACAGGAATTTCTGTTTTTATTCTTCTGTATTTTGTTTCAACTTCTTTTACTTTTTTTGGTTTTAAAGGATAACTTTTTCCCATCTGTTCCTCCCATTTTCCCAAGTAATATACTATACCATCACCTCATTGTCAAAAAGATTGGTTCGTTGACAGAATAAGTTATAAGTTATAAATTAAATAGAATGGAACGAGAGAAGTGTCATGGGTGAAAATATAGAATTTCTAAAAAGAGAGTTGAAAGAGGATTTTAATGAAGACATTAACAACAATTCTTAAAAAAATCTGGGAGGAGAAAAAGAAATATTTTGAGAATATTGATTTTTACAGTAAAGAGATTAAAAGGTTAGCGAAAGAAATTTTAGGGGAAGATGTCCGGATTATTCTTTTCGGCTCTATCGTTAAGGGAAACTGGACACCTGATAGCGATATAGATGTTTTAATTGTTTCAGATAAACTGAGTAAAAACTGGGAGGAAAACACTTGGATTAAAACAAAAATTAAGTCTTCCATACACTTCTTTTCTCCTTTTCAAATTCATTTAGCACGTCCTGAAGAATTTGAGGGTTGGTACAAAAATTTTATTAAGGATAATTATGTGGAAATAGAATAAATTTTGCACCTGATTGTTATATTCTATAT
>JAGHCG010000052.1 GCA_021160565.1 bacterium
AGAAGATTTGAAAGAATTTCTTTTTGTAAAAAATTTCTATGATAAGGGAAGTAAGAAAAACATACTGATTTATTTCCCTTCAAATTCAACAATTAGAAAAACCCATCCTTTCTACTGGATTGATATGATGGATGCTGTGATTTACCTTTTAACCAGAAAAGCAGAAAAAATAATAATTGCCTCTCCTTTTCCCTCTTTTCCACAACTTGAAAATAAAGTATACAGGGATAAACTTAAAAATCTCTGCGAAAAAAGAAATGTTGAATTCTTTGACATCTTTGAGATTTTTACTGAAATAGAAAATGGAGAAAAATTCTTCAAAAAAAATAATATTTATACAGAATTTCCAGACACCCAGGGAATTTCTCTCCTTGCAGATAAAATCCCATTCTAACCTACGCGGTTAGAAGAATATCCCTTTCCAAGTCCTTGAATAACAATGAAAAAGGAAGGCACCCAATTCTAACCTACGCGGTTAGAATAAGGGGACGGTTAGAAAAAGGGAGTTGAGTTATTTTATTTTGATTTTGAGACTCCTTAATCTGTTAATGGCAGCAGCAAGTTCAAGTTTTCTAAAGATAGCAAAATCTTCATAATGGGGAGAAAGAATATCCAGACCTTTTTCCTGAATATCCTTTTCTACCTTTTCAATTATTTCCCTCATTGTTCTTTTTCCATCAACATACCTTTCCATATAACAAATTCCATAACCTATCGCTTTTGTTTGACAAGAATCCACTATCTGTTCAACAAAAGAAAGGTCTATAATTTCTCTCCCTATAACAATTTTATCAATCCCTTTTGCTTTTACTTTCTTCTCTCCTTTATGGAAAATCTTTTTAAAACTCTCCTTCAATATAACCCGATGAGAAATGGAGGAAAATTCATCTTTAACTTCCCTTTTCCTTTCACCACGGTATTTCTCTGCAATTTCTTTTGCTTTGGATGTATAATCGTAAGGTCTGTATTCAACCATACATATCACACAATCTGCAACCTCAAAATAATCTCCCACTCCTCCCATAACCATAATTGTTGAAACGCCAAATTTTTCATAAAGTTCTCTCACCCTATCTATAAAAGGAGTTATAGGTTCTTTATCTTTACTCACAAGTTGCTGCATTTTCTTATCTCTTATCATAAAATTTGTTGCTGAAGTATCCTCATCTATAAGCAAAACTTCTGCTCCTGCTTCTATTGCTTCAATAATATTGGCTGCCTGAGAAGTGCTTCCGCTTGCATTTTCTGTTGTAAATGTTTCTGTTCCTCTTCTAAATGGTAAATCCTTTATAAATGGAGAAATATTAACCTTTTCAATATTCCTTCCATCTTCTGCTCTTATTTTAAAAGCAAGAGGACTTGTAATAACAAATTCCCTTCCATCTTCAGGAATATGGTTATAAATCCCAAGTTCAATCCCATTTAAGAGAGTTGTTTTTCCATGGTATCCTCCTCCTACTATCAAAGTAACCCCTTCTCTTATTCCCATCCCGGTAATCTTTCCTCTGTTTGGTAATTCAATTTCCACTCTCAACCTTTCAGGTGAGATAAAAGGCACTGCTCCTCTTTTTAATGGCTCAGAACTTATCCCGCTTTTTCTCGGTAAAATTGCTCCATCTGCAATGAAAGCAACAAGTCCCATTTCTTTCAATTTATTTCTTAAATAATCTGCATCTTCATTTGTTTCTATATGTTTTTTGAGAGAAGAAGTATTTATGGAAGAATAAAACACAGATTTTTTTACAATTGCTGGAATTTTTTCAAAGAAAATTTCAATCGCCTTTTTCCCGGCAATTTTCCTTCCATATGCTGGAAGTCCAACCTTAAATCTGACTTCAACAAAATCTTTATTCACAATTACACAATTTCTTTCAAGAATTTCCTGACCGGAAATTTCAATTGATATCAAACCACTTTTTCCGCTTCCCTCTTTTTTAATCCCGCTTTTTTTAATTTCACTTTTAAAATTTCTTGCAATAAAATCCTCCAGAGCAATTCTCCTGCTTTTATTTGAATATGTCCAGGAAGGGAAATTGGCTATTTTTTGAGGAATTCTCACTCTAATTTTTGAAGGAGGAGCAAAAGGGTCTGGCTGCACATAATCTATTATCAAGGTATATGAAGGAAATTTATACTCTCCTCTTACCTCCTTATATCTTGAATATCCCTTTCCGTCAATTCTTTCCAGTATTCTTTTCAATCTTTCCATTTCCCGATATTATATTTTACAATTAAAAAAATGAAAAAAATACTTGTGATAAGAGAGGGAGCACTTGGAGATTTAATACTCACCTTTCCTGTATTTTTAAGTTTAAAAAGAAGTGGATTTTTTGTCGCAGTAGTAGGAAATCGGAATTACAAAAAATTTATTGAAAAATATGCACAAATTGACATTTTCATTTCAGCAAATTCATCTGAATTCCTTCCTCTCTTTTTCCCATCTTTATCAGAAAAATTTGAAATTGAGAAAAAACTTTCTGATTTTGATATAATCTTATGCTATTCTGAGAAGAAAAAACCATTTTCTGAAAACCTTGAAAAAATCTGTAAGGGAAAAGTAATATGGCACCCTGTAAAAAATGAGGATTTAAAAATTCACATCACTGACCATCTTCTTTTACCTGTGAAAACTCTCTGTACTCAAATTTCAAAAGTTCCGAAAATAAAAATAAAAAGGAAAATGCCTCAGTACATAACAATCCATCCTGGAAGTGGAAGCAAAAAGAAAAACTGGGAAAAGGAAAATTATGCTGAACTTATTGAAAAAATTGGAAAAGAAAAAGTAAAAGTTCTCCTTGGTCCTGCTGAAGAAACCGATATTGAATTCTGGAAAAACTTTATACCTGAAAATCTGATTGTAAATCCTGATTTAGATGAAATTATAAAAATTGCTGAGAGAACAGAAATTTATATTGGAAATGACAGTGGAATAACCCATTTATTTGCAGCAACTGGAATTCCGGTAATTGCAATATTCGGACCGACTTCACCTGATATATGGGGACCCCGTGGAGAAAATGTGAAAATAATCTATAAAAAAACAGATTGCAGTCCCTGTAATAGAGAAAAAAGAGAAAAATGTGTTAAAATTGAATGTCTGAAAAAAATAAAAATTGAAGAGGTACTGAAAAAGATGGAGGAAATAAATGGAGAAATTTGTTGAATTTAAAAGTAATGGGAAAAGAATAGTGGGATTTTTACACATTCCAGAAGGTAAACCAAAATTTCCGGGTGTTTTACTCTGCCATGGATTTACAGGAACAAAATCAGAAAGCCATTTCATATTCACAAAACTTGCCAGAAACCTTGCTGAAAATGGAATTGCTGTTTTGAGATTTGATTTTATGGGTTCAGGAGATAGTGAGGGGAAATTTGAAGAAATGACACTTGAAACTGAAATGGCTGATGGAGAAAGAGCAATGGAATATCTGATAAAAAGGAAGGAAGTGATAAAAGAAAAAATAGGTGTTGTGGGACTTTCAATGGGTGCTGTAACTGCCACATATCTTGCCTCAAAATATAAAAATGTAAAATCTCTGTGTCTGTGGTCTCCTCTTGCATATCCTTCAATCATAAGGAAAAAAATTCTTACCAGAAAAATAAAAGAAAAACTTGAAAAAGAGGGGAAAGCATATATTACAGGGGGTGGTCATTACATAGGAAAAGGATTTATCGAAAGCACCTATAAAGTTAAACCACTTGAATTTGCCTCTTCTTTTTCTGGAAGAGTTATGATTGTTCACTCAAAAGATGACCAGACACTCCCTATCCAACATTCTCTCGCTTACTTTAAAAAATTCCATTTAAAATCATCTTTCTGCAAACTCCTTATTTTTGAGAAGGGAAACCACACATTTATAACAGAACATTCAGAAACAACAGTAATAAAAGAAACCACTCACTTCTTCACTGACACCCTCCGAGGCTAAACCTCCGTATTTGGAAGCATTGATATACAAGGAATTTCATGTCTTCCCTGCCCTGTTTTGTTAAAAGTACAAACCCGATTTATTCTTATTTATGATTTCTAAAATGTTCTGCAGAAGAAAAAAAGAAGTTGACTTTTTTGAAACTTTCAGGTAATTTTATTAATCTAACTTGGTAAAGATTGGAAAAGAAGGAGGGAAAAATGCCAACCTATGAATATGAATGTGAAAAATGTGGATATAAGTTTGAAAAGTTCCAGAAAATGACAGACCCACCAGTGAAGGTATGTCCTGAATGTAAAAGCAGAAAGGTAAAAAGGTTGATAGGAGTTGGTGGTGGAGTAATTTATAAAGGACCAGGATTGTATACAACAGAATACAGAAGTGAAGAATATAAGAGGAAAGAAAAAGAGGAAAAACAGGCAGCATCTTCTTCAAGTTCTTGTCCCATATGTACTTCAAATACATGTTCAACATGTAATAAATAGAGAAAAATTTGTTTACACTTTGGGAAGTGAATGTTATAATTTATATGAGTTCCGGCGTAGCTCAACGGTGGAGCAGGCGGCTGTTAACAGCAAGGTTGTAGGTTCGAATCCTACCGCCGGAGCTTCCCAATTCTTCTCTTTTTTTCTTTTTTCTAATTACTTCTTTTGATTTTTCCAATGAGATTCACGGCTGCAAAAAGAGAACCTCTAAGAATTGATTAAACCTGGTTCACTCGGATTTTATTTCCTTGACTTTTACTTTTTTACTGGATATCATTAAGTAAGGTGAAATGATAATAAACTTTGGTGAGTTATAAAAAAACTTAAACTCATAATGGAAAGTTTTGATAAAATAATAACTCGTGAGGATACCACAAAATATTTTTTTAAAATAGGAAAATCTACTCTTTATAAAATGGCAAGGAAAGGCAAAATCCCCGCCGTGAAAATTGAGTATAGAGAAAACAGCAAGTTTAAAAATCTTTCAGTAGTAAAAAAACCCACTTAATAGTCTTTTAAAAGGAAGTGAAACTGAGCAGAAAACAAAAAACAATAGTTGTCCAGAGGAGAGTATATGCAGATTGTTTGTATATACTTTTTATTTGGGAGTTTAAATGAAATGTACTCATAAGGTGGTGAAATCATGAAAAAGGATAAAAAAATTTTAAATTCGATGATGCAACTGCTTCAGCCAGAAGTTGAAGAACTAATTAAAAACAAACACTGGAGAGCGTTAAAGAATGTTCTATCGACCTGGCGTGCCCCTGACATAGCAGATTTATTTAGAGAAATTGATGCCAAAGATTGTGCAATTATTTTAAGGCTTCTTCCTCAAAAACTACAAGCAGAAGTTTTTTTTATCTGGATGGTGATATACAGGAAGAGATTTTTAAAAACCTTACAGATGATCATATAAAGTCAATTATTACAGAATTGAAACCTGATGACAGAACCGAATTGTTTGAAGAACTGCCCCCTGACTTTAAAGAAAGC
>JAGHCG010000241.1 GCA_021160565.1 bacterium
CATGGAAGTGCTCCTGGAATTTTTCATTCTCTGTGGAGAAAAAACAGGTTTATAAAATATTTCGGAGTGATAGGAATTTTCGGTCCAATAGTAATTTTTTCCTATTATACATACATTGAATCATGGCTTTTAGGTTATAGTATATTTTCTCTGACAGGTAAATATGCCTCTCTCTCCGGTGAAAAAGCAATGATAGATTTTTTAAGAGGATACCAGGGAGTTGTGAAAAATCAATATTTTTCAAGTTTACTTCCTGCTTACATTTTCTTTCTAATAACATTTTTCCTGAATATTATAGTTGTATTTTTTGGAATAAGGAAAGGAATTGAAAGAGTTTGTAAAATAGGTATGCCAACTCTCCTTTTTCTTGCCTTTGTAATAATGATAAGAGTATTAACACTTCATTCTCCTGCCAATCCATCTTTAACCGCTATTGATGGGCTTGGATTTTTGTGGAACCCCGACTTTTCTTCTCTTAAAAATGCTGAAGTATGGCTTGCTGCTGCCGGACAGATATTTTTCAGTTTGAGTGTTGGTATTGGGGTAATTCTTACTTATGCAAGTTATTTGAAAAAGGAGGAAGATGTTTTACTCTCAGGACTTAATGCTGCAAGTACAAATGAATTTGCTGAAGTAATTCTTGGTGGAAGCATAATAATTCCTGCTGCTTTCATTTTCTTTGGACCGGAAGGAATTATGAAAGTGGCAAAACAGGGAGCGTTTGACCTTGGATTTGTAACAATGCCATTAATTCTTAAAACATTCCCTGCAGGCACATTATTTTCCTTTTTATGGTTTTTCTTACTTTTTCTTGCAGGAATAACTTCCTCAATATCTCTTGCTCAACCTGCAATTGCATTCCTTGAAGATGAATTTGACCTTGAAAGAAAAAAAGCAGTTATGATTTTTGGTCTCATTTGTTTCATTATTTCTCATCTTTCAATTCTTTTTTTAAGCAGAGGAGTTGTGGATGAACTTGACTTCTGGGGTGGAACTTTCGCTCTTGTTCTCTTTGCAACAGTTGAAACAATTCTCTTTGTCTGGATTTTTGGAATGGATAAAGCATGGGAGGAAATGCATTCTGGTTCTGACATCAAACTCCCTGTAATTTACAAATTCATCATTAAATACATAACTCCATTGTTCCTGCTTTTTATTCTTGGTTTCTGGACTTTTCAGAAAGCAATTCCAACTTTCCTTTTAAAAGGTGTGAAAGAAGAAAATATACCTTTTGTACTTATGACCAGAATTTTACTCATAATTCTTTTCGCTGGACTTTGCTTCCTTGTTAAAAAAGCATGGGAAAAAAAGGAGAGAAAAGTTGAGAGTTAGTGGCTGGATTTTCATGATACTTTCATGGGGAACAATTCTTTACCTTCTGATTTTTTCCCTTTCAAGAACACTTAAAAAAAGATAATCCTCTCTTTTCAGTACAAACCTGGTTTGACCTCAGGAAGTTTAACCTGCGCGGTTAGAAAGAATCTTCTTCAGGAATTTGCCAGTATATGATTTTTTATTTTTTGCCACATCTTCAGGAGTTCCTTCCGCAATTACATATCCCCCCCTATCTCCACCTTCAGGTCCAAGGTCTATTATCCAGTCAGCACATTTTATAACTTCAAGATTATGTTCAATCACAATAACTGTTGAACCCTTTTCAACAAGTCGATTTAAAACATTAAGAAGTTTCGCTATATCTGCCATATGAAGTCCTACAGTAGGTTCATCAAGTATATAAATTGTTTTTTCATTTCCTTTTCTTGAAAGTTCTGCTGCAAGTTTTACTCTCTGTGCTTCTCCTCCTGATAAAGTGGTGGCTGGTTGTCCAAGAGATAAATATCCGAGACCTACATCATACAATGTTTGAAGTTTACTCTTCAACTGCGGAAAATTTCTGAAAAATTCAAGAGCATCTTCAATTTTCATTTCAAGGACTTCTGATATATCCTTCCCTTTATACTTTATCTCAAGAGTTTCCCTATTGTATCTCTTTCCCTTACATACATCACATGGAATATAAATATCAGGTAAAAAGTGCATTTCTATCTTTTTAATACCTTCTCCCATACATGCTTCACATCTTCCACCCTTTACATTGAAACTGAATCTTCCCTGCTTATATCCTCTTATTCTCGCTTCCTGAGTATTTGCAAAAATCTGTCTTATATATGTAAACGCTCCTGTATAGGTGGCAGGATTTGAACGAGGTGTTCTTCCAATAGGAGATTGGTCAATCACAACAACTTTATTTATATTTTCAACTCCAAGAATACCATCATGTTTTCCTGGTTCTTCTTTTGAATTGTAGAGAATTTTTTTCAATCCTTTATACAACACATCTTCTATTAAACTACTTTTTCCAGACCCTGAAACTCCAGTAACACAGACAAAAACACCAAGAGGAATTTCTACATCTATATTTTTGAGATTGTTATGTTTTGCCCCCAGAATTTTTATATATCTTCCATCTGGTTTCCTTCTTTTTTCTGGAACTGGTATTTTTAACTTTCCTGAGAGGTACTTCCCGGTGATAGAATCTGGATTTTTTATTATGTCTGAAATTGTCCCTTCTGCCACCACTTTTCCACCATGAGTACCAGCACCTGGCCCAAGGTCAACAATCCAGTCAGCATTCCTTATTGTTTCCTCATCATGTTCAATTACCACAACAGTATTTCCTATATCTCTCAATTGCTTAAGAGTATTTATTAGTTTAATATTATCCCTTTGATGAAGTCCTATCGTGGGTTCATCAAGTATATAAATAACTCCAACAAGTCCTGAACCAATTTGAGTAGCAAGACGAATCCTTTCTGCCTCTCCCCCTGATAAAGTATGTGTCATTCTATCAAGAGTGAGATATTCAAGTCCCACCTCTTTCAAAAAATTCAATCGGTTTATTATCTCCTTCAAAATCTGGCTGGCAATCATTCTTTCTCTTTCTGTAAGTTTTAAATTTAAAAAAAATCTTTCTGCTTCCTCAATACTCATCTCAACAACATCCTTTATTGATTTCCCACCAACTGTTACTGCAAGAGATTCCTCTCTCAATCTTCCACCCTGACAGGAAGGACATCTCACCTCTCTTATATACTTCATTATTTCCTCTCGCCTGTGCTGACTTTCTGTTTGATGGAATAACCTTTCAAGATTTGGAATTACCCCTTCAAAATCGTATTCCTCTGAACCATAAAGGAGAATATTAAGTTGTTCTTTTGTTAAATCGCACGGTCTATCATCAAGGTCTTTTCCAAACTCATAAAGAATTTCTCTCAGTAAACTTCTGTAATAGAAAAATAAACCTCTTCCTCCTGCCTCATGCCATGGTTTAATTGCTCCCTGCCGGAATGTTTTTTCTTTATCAGGAATTACAAGGTCAGGGTCAACTTTCATAAGAAATCCAAGCCCTTTACATACAGGACACGCTCCATAAGGACTGTTAAATGAAAACATCCTTGGAGAAAGTTCTTCAAAACTTATTCCGCAATCAGGACATCCATAGTTTTCATTAAAAAGGTTATCTTTTCCATTAACATTTACTATTAAAAGTCCTTTCCCAACTTTAAGTCCTGTCTCAACACTTTCTGCTATTCTACTTCTATCCTCTTCTCCAACCACAAACTGGTCAACAAGCACTTCTATATTGTGAATTTTGTATCTTTCAAGTTGTATATCCTGGTCAACATCATAAAACTTCCCATCAACTCTCACCATTAAAAATCCACTTTCTCTTATCTGTTCAAAAACCTTTTTATATATTCCTTTTCTTCCACGAATAACAGGAGCAAGAATTTTAACTTCAGCATTGCTATCCATATCCATAATTCTGTCAATTATTTCTGTTGATGACTGTTTTGAAATAACCCTTCCACATTTTGGACAGTGAGGGATTCCAATTCTTGCAAATAGAAGTCTCAGATAATCATAAATTTCTGTTGTTGTTGCTACTGTTGACCTTGGATTTGAAGCAGCCTTTCTCTGTTCAATCGCTATTGCTGGTGGAAGTCCTGTAATCTGGTCAACATCTGGTTTTTTCATCTGCTCAAGGAACTGTCTCGCATATGCAGATAAACTCTCAATATATCTTCTCTGACCCTCTGCATAAAGAGTATCAAAAGCAAGTGAAGATTTTCCTGAACCAGATATTCCGGTTATCACAATAAACTTATTTCTGGGCAGGTCAAGATTTATATTTTTTAAATTATGCTCTCTCGCTCCCCTTATACTTATAAATTTCGGTTCCATTGCAATCTAATATTTTACCCCAAATCTCCCCTTCCATAAACTTCCCCCTGCTGGGTTGGTAAAGAGTTGGCTATAAAAAATATCAGAAAGGAAGAGCGTTTCTGAGTCTTATTCCAGTGAAAAGAGTAACAGGAGATTTGTTTTGCATTGAAGGGTCAAGAGAAGCACCTTTCAAAGTTATTTTTACAAATGTAGTTTCAGAAGATATACCCTCTTCCAGAATATCTCTGTTTCTGTAATCAAAATAATGAATTTCTGAACCATCTCTCAATTCTATCTTTTTGTTCACATCAATCAGTGCTTCCTGAGTATAAAAACTGCTCATGGGAGGTGTTGAACCTGTAAACCAGTTAACCCATAAAGTTTTTGTTTTATCTCCACTACCCAGAAGTTCTTCCTCACTTGCAATCCTGACAATCATTGTTTCGTCTCTGGTTTCATTGTATGCAATAAGAGTATATGGAGAAATTGGTGTATCTCCTTCTGTCGCTCCCTCTATGCTTCTTATAAATGTTGCATCTTTTAATCCCCATTTTCCTTTCTTTCCGTGAGTGATTGTATCCATCATCTGAGAGAGAATTTGCTGAATTTCACTGTATTCAACCACCTCTTTTCTGATTTTTGCTGCTTTCACATATAGAAAGGTTATAAGTCCAAATGCTATTATGAGTATCACCATTGCAACCACAATTTCAATCAATGTGAATCCTTCTTTCTTCCTGCTTCTTTTATTTCCTTCCACTTTTCCCTCTTCCTTTTCAATACAGACCATTTCTTGAAACAAAAGTTGAAGTCTTTAAAATCAGTTTTCCATCTTTTCTCCTTATCACATAAACTATTATTTTCAAAATCATTGCTTCGTCATATTTGGTATTATTAAAGTCAATTATCAGAGAACCAGAAGAGTCATAACCTTGAACGAATCTTATAATCTTAAATTTTTCTTTAAATTCCTTCGGTGTCCAGTCAGAATAGAAAGAAACATCCACTATGGAATCATAGGTAATTTCATCTCCAAAATAATCCTGTCTATCAGCATAAACCGGAGGAAAATCAATATTTTTCACTTCCTCTATTGAATACTGAACAAGAGCATTTGCAATCATAAGTTCATTTGCTTTATTTATTATGTTAAGATTTGCAGCAAGAAGAAGTAAAACCGTCCCGATAACAACAGCAATAAGAAAAATTGCAATTACAAGTTCAAGAAGTGAAAACCCTCTTTTTACCATTCTATTCTCCATCTTTTTCTCGTTCACTAAAGCAATTTTTTAAATTCTTCAACATCTATTCCCATATCTTTTATAATTCCATGCAAAGTTTTCTTCTTAATTTCTCTTGGATGAATAGGAATTACAATTCTTTTTTTATCTTTTTCTCTGTAATAAATCGCATGACTTCCAGACTGCCTATCAAAAACAAATCCCAATTTCAATGCAACTCTAATAACATCTCTCGGTTTAACAATGGGTAGAAAACTCATACTCTAATCCTTGTCAATTTCACAGTAATATCTTCTCCCTGAGGAACATCTTCATTATGCGCTTTTAAACTTTCAATGTAAAGTTTAATCGCATCTTTAATATTCTCTATAACCTCCTCATATGTTTCTCCTTGAGTATGACACCCAGGTAAAATCGGGCAGAATGCATGATACCCACCTTCTTCTTCCTTTTCAATTATTACTGTAAATATATATTCATTCATATTTCCTCCTCCTTCTATTCTCCTGAAGCCCCTTTAGAATACGAAATTTTCCATTTCATACTTCAATCTTTTCAGAGTAAACAATTTTCTTATCGGGCTTTTCATACTTTCTCTCAATCTCTCTCATTTCCTCCTCTGAAATTTCTGAGGCTAATTCTAATCTAAGTTTAAAAAACTCCTCCTTTATCGTCTCTCTTATTGTTTTTTCTATTAATTTCTTTATCTCTTCTGAAGTAACTATTTTCTGACTACTCATACCACTCCTCCTCTTTTTACCATTCTATTCTCCAACTTCCAGGCACAGGCAAATATACCCTCCTTCCTCCTTTCAATTTTGAATAAAAAACAGAATTTAAAAACAGTTCTTTACTCCACCGTAGAGTGGTTGAATGTGCAGGATTTACCATTCCATTACATATTACGCACCCCTCAACAACTGGCCCTGGTGGAGTTGCACCAGATGCCTGAAAAGAAATAAGGGTTTGCGTAGGATTTGAA
>JAGHCG010000163.1 GCA_021160565.1 bacterium
ATATTGACAGAGAAATAGAAGAAACCATGGAAAAACTTATAAGAGAACATATTGAAGAATGTAAAAGATGTTTCTCTCTTTTAAAAACGATGGAAAAAACCATTTCACTTTCAAGAGAAATTTTAAAAGAGAGAAAAGTTCCGAAATCTGTTATGAAAAGAGTATATTTTGAGGTGAAAATAAGATATAAAAAATGAAACCTCCTTTCTTTTTCCCTCATCTAATAAAATGGAAAAAACAAGAAAGGAGGTGATAAAAATGGCAAAATTGGCAAGATGGAATCCTTTCAAAGAATTACTTGATGTAAAAGATGATTTTGATAGAATAATTGACAGAATTTTCAGCCGTGAATTTGACCTTTGGGAAGGACGAAGAAGAAGTTTCCCTGTCGACATATATGAAGATAAGGACAATGTTATTATAAAGGCTGAACTTCCTGGACTGAAGAAAGAAGATATTTCTGTTTCTCTCTCAGGTGATTCAATCACAATTACTGGTAAACGTGCAGAAGAGAAAGAGGTGAAGAAAGAAAATTATTACATGAAAGAAATAAGAGAAGGTTCATTCACAAGAAGTTTTGAACTTCCATACAGAGTCGACAGGGAAAAAGCAAAAGCAACCTACAAAGATGGTGTGCTTGAAATCGTCCTTCCCAAAGCAGAAGAGGAGAAGGAAAAAGAAGTGGAAATTGAAGTCAAATAACTCTTCATAATAGGGGGGGCTTCTTCCAGCCCCCATTTTTTATTATGGAAAAGAAAGTAATAATAATCGGAGCAGGCCCAGCAGGACTGACAGCGGGAATATACACTTCAAGAGGTGGAATAAAAACCCTCCTGATTGAAAAATTCATGCCGGGCGGTAATATGCTTATGACAGAAAAAATAGAAAATTATCCAGGTTTTCCTGAAGGAATTGGTGGAATTGAACTTGCTGAATTGATGAAAAAACAGGTTTTAAATTCTGGCGGAGAGATAATACAGGGAGAAGTGAAAGATGTAAATATTGGAGATGAAAAAGAAGTAATTCTGAAAAATGGAGAAAGACTTAAAACCCCTGCCTTAATCATAGCAAGTGGTTCATCCAGAAAAAAACTTGGAGTTGAAGGAGAAGAAAAACTTAAAGGGAAAGGAGTAAGTTATTGTGCAGCATGTGATGGTCCTTTTTTCAGAGATAAAACTATTGCTGTTGTTGGTGGTGGAGATTCTGCACTTGAAGAGGCAATATATCTGACAAGATTTGCTTCAAAAATTTATCTTATTCATAGAAGAGAAGAGTTTCGTGCTTCAAAATTCTTGCAGGAAAAAATAAAAGAATACCCAAAAATTCAGCCGGTTTTATCATCAATTGTTGAGAAAATTGAAGGAGAAAATAAAGTTGAGAGTATAATTGTAAAAAATATAAAGACAGGGGAAGAAGAAAGAATAAAAGTTAATGGAGTTTTCATCTCAATCGGACAGAAACCAAATGTTGAATTTTTAAATGGAAAATTGAAAGCAGACCCCTCAGGGTATTTGATAGTGAATGAAAATATGGAAACATCAGAAAAAGGGGTTTTTGCATGTGGAGATGTTATAAGAAAAACTCTCTATCAGGTAATAACTGCATGTGGAGAGGGAGCAATTGCAGGCTGGTCTGTTGAAAAATACCTTTCCTCACTCTAATTCTCCTCAGAACCGGGTTCTAAGAATCGGGTTCTGCAGAAAAGGTTTTAAATTGATAGGAAATTTTTTAAAAGTTTTTTCCCTTCATCTGTTAAAATAGACTCAGGATGAAATTGAACTCCAAAAATTTTATATATCTTATGTCTTAATCCCATTATTTCTCCATCATCTGTCCATGCATTTATTTGAAGAGATGAAGGAAAAGTTTTTTTATCAACCACAAGAGAATGGTATCTTGTCGCAATAAATGGATTTTTTACTCCCCTGTAAATGTCTTTTCCATTGTGATAAATAAGAGATGTCTTACCATGCATCAGTTTTTTTGCATTCACTATTTTCCCTCCAAAAACATATCCAATGCATTGATGCCCAAGACAAACTCCAAGAATTGGTTTTTTCCCTTTAAAAACCTCTATAACTTCACAGGAAATTCCGGCATTTTCTGGTCTTCCAGGTCCAGGAGAAATCACAATTCTTTCAGGGTCAAGTTTTTTAATTTTCTCAATGGTTATTTCATCATTTCTAAAAACGACCACCTTCTCATCAAGTTCTCCAAAATACTGAACAAGATTATATACAAAAGAGTCGTAATTATCTATCATAAGTATCATTTTTCCATCTCCTCTGCCAGTTTATATGCTTCCATCAATCCCTTTGCTTTATTTTTTGTTTCAATATATTCTTTTTCAGGAACAGAATCAGCCACAATACCTGCTCCTGCCTGAATAAACACTTCATTTCCCTTAATGAAAAAAGTTCTTATAGTTATGCAGAAATCCATATTATTTTGAAAACTGAAATATCCCACCCCTCCAGCATAAACTCCCCTTTTTTCAGGTTCTATCTCCTCTATTATTTCCATTGCTCTTATCTTTGGTGCTCCACTTACTGTACCTGCTGGAAAAGTTGCTTCCAAAAGGTCAAATCCATCCTTTCCCTTTTTCAATCTTCCTTCCACATTTGAAACAATATGCATAACATGGGAATATTTCTCTATAACCATTAAATCCGTAACTTTAACACTTCCGGGAATACACACTCTTCCAAGGTCATTTCTTCCGAGGTCAACAAGCATTATATGTTCTGCTCTTTCCTTTTCATCATTTAATAATTCCTCTTCCAGTTTTTTTTCTTCTATCTCATCTTTTCCTCTTTTTCTTGTGCCAGCTATTGGTCTTACAATTGCTTTTTTATTTTCAAGTTTTACAAGAATTTCAGGTGAAGAACCAATAAGTTTAATCTCTCCTGTTTCAATAAAAAACATATATGGAGAAGGATTTATTGAACGAAGTGCTCTGTATAAATTGAATGGCTCAACGTCAATTCTTCTCTTCCATCTCTGAGAAATCACTGCCTGAATAATCTCTCCCTCAACAATATATTTTTTCACTTTCTTCACAGATTTTAAAAAATCATCTTTTTTGAAATTGCTTTTAAAATCTCCTTTCTCTTTATGTTTTTCTTTTTGAATTAAAAATAAAGGTTTCTCAATACTTTCTTTCATCTTTAAAATATTTTCTCTGCCATTTTCAAAAGCCACTTTTAAATTTGAAAATTCATCCACCACCACATTTGAAATCAGTATTATTTTTCTCTTAAAGTGGTCAAATATTATAAGATTTTTTGAAAACATAAAGAGAAAATCAGGAAAATTGAGAGTATCTGGTGA
>JAGHCG010000180.1 GCA_021160565.1 bacterium
GTTTGTATTATACCATTTTTTATCAAAATTGTATATCATAGAAAACCATTTCATTCTGAAGAGGTCCGACTTCCTCAATAGAAAGAGAAATTGACCCGAGATGAAAGTATGATGTATATTATAAAGGTGTATCTTCTCTTAAGAATTTTACACTCATAAGTTAGCCATAGAGGAGGAGAAAGATGAAAATACTGGTGATTAATTGTGGAAGTTCATCAGTAAAATTTAAAGTTTTTGAAATGCCTGAAGGAGAGATTATAGCAGGTGGAAATGTTGAAAAAATAGGAGAGGAAATTTCAATTTTTAAATGGAAGACAAAAGAAAAAGAGACAAAAAAGGAATTAAAGATAACTTCTCATCAAGAAGCATTAAAACTTATATCAGAAACTCTTACAGATGAAAAAGCAGGAGTTGTAAAAGAGGTTAATGAGATAAAGGGAGTGGGACACAGAGTTGTTCATGGAGGAGAGGGTTTTGAAAAAAGTGTAATAATTGATGAGAATGTTATAAAGAGAATAGAAGAATACATTGACCTTGCTCCTTTACACAACCCTCATAATCTGGCAGGAATAAAAGCCTCTATGAAATATTTTCCTGAAAGTTTACAGGTTGCTTCTTTTGACACTGCTTTCCATACAACAATTCCAGAAGTTGCTTACCTCTATGCTATACCATATGAACTTTACGAAGAAAATAGAGTAAGAAGATATGGTTTTCATGGAACATCACACAGATATGTTGCAAGAAGGTATGCTGAAATTGGGGGAAAAGGTAAATATGAAGTGAACGTTATAACATGCCATCTTGGAAATGGTTGCAGTATAACTGCTGTAAAAAATGGTCATTCAATAGATACAAGCATGGGGCTTACACCTCTTGAAGGACTGGTTATGGGAACAAGAAGCGGAGATATAGACCCCGGTATTATTTTTTATCTTGAAGAAAGGAAAGGATATTCAGTAAAAGAAATAAATAATCTTCTTAATAAAAAAAGTGGTCTTCTTGGAATATCAGGTTATTCAAATGATTTCAGAAACTTGATGGAGAAAAAGGATAGTGATAAAAGGGCTTCTCTTGCAATTGAAATTTTTTGTTATCGTCTTAAAAAATACATTGGCTCTTATATGGCGGTTCTGGGAAAAGTTGATGCAATAATTTTCACAGCAGGTATAGGAGAAAATGTTCCTTATGTGAGGGAAAAATCTCTTGAAAATATGGAAATGTTTGGAATTGAAATTGACCCTGAAAAAAATAAAGAAACTGTTGGGAAAGAAGGAAAGATAAGCACGGAAAAATCAAAAGTTGATGTATATGTAATTCCAACAAATGAAGAACTTGCAATTGCTTCTGACACATATCAATTCATCATTTCAAAACAAAAGCAAGAGACACAGTAATTACATAATTTCCTGAAACAGAGAAAGATAGAGAAAAATCCATATTCTCGGGTTTCTGCAAAAGATATGGTTTTTTATCCTTCCATCCAATTTCAATATCCTTAAAATAATACCTTTTCTGCAAATTCTCCGGTAAACTTTTCCATACTGCTTCTTTAAAAGAAAAATTGATGCAGAGGTATAAATCTTTTTTCTCTGAAGGCAGGTTTCTTATCTCTCTTTCAGTAAAAATTCTATTTAAAAACCTCTCCTTATACTTCTCTTTTGCTTTTTTAAATCTTTCTATTTCAATAACATCAATCCCTACCTCAATTTTCATTTTTCAAAAATTTAACAATACTTTTCCTTAAAAAAGGTAAAAAGAACTTTATTGTCAGATGTGTTCCTGGATACCATATAATTCTGCAGTTTTTAATTCTTCTTTTCATACTCAGAGCAGAGTAAAAGGGAATAACAAAATCAAACAATCCATTTATCATCAATACTTTTTTTCCATCAAGAAGTTCTGCATAAGTCATAGGGTCATACAGAAAACATTTCCTCGGGAAATCCATAATTCCTTTATAAAAACCCTCTTTTAAAAACTTCTTATATGTCTTATGCATTCTTTTACACGCATTTCTTGGACAATCCTTTCTTAGAGTAAATCTTAATAAACTTCTCCAGGTAATCAGTTCAAAGTTTCCTCCACTTATAAGAATAACTGCTTTTTTCACTCTCTCATCAACTCCACTCAGAACAAATCCCATTATTCCTCCAAGACTTATTCCAAGGACAGAAAACTTCTTTATTCCATAATTTTTCTCCAGATAACTCATAATTCCCTTTATCTCCCCGATACTTTCTCTGAAAAATTTAAAAAACCCTTTATCGTCAGGTGGCAACTTTTTCTTGAGATTGTAAAAAATAATGGTAAACCCTTCCCTTAAAAGATATCTCTTTTTTTCAAGAATTTTTTCTGCCTTTTTTTCATCTGTCCCTGCTCCTGGAATTAAAATAACAGGGTTTGAAATTTCAGAAATATAATTTACAGTAGCCACTTTCCTTTCAGAAGAAAAAAGACTAATGAATGTGATATAATCTATCCTCTTCTTTTCTCCCTCCCTTATCTCCTTCTCTTGCCTGTATATTTCTTTCAGTATCTCCTTTTCTTCCATTTCTTTTAATTTTACTTCCTCTTCTTTTTCCTGCCAAACCGAGGCTAAGCCTCCGCATTTAGAAGCGTTGTATATCAAGGGATTTCAGAGATTTTTGTCTTGAAATTTGACAGAGAAAGGGAAAAATTATAAATTTTACTGTTAAATTCTAAAAATGGATAAAAAGGGAAAAGTCATTTTTATTGGAGATAAGAGTTCAATAGATTTTTTCAGAGTTTTTGGAATGGAAATTTTCCCAGCAGAAACAACTGAGGAAGCTGAGGAAATTTTAAAGAAAATAAAAATTTCTGATATTTCTGTAATTTTCATAACAGAGGATGTTTTTGACAGAGATAAATTTTTCAACCTTGTTATGGACAAAAAAATGATGGTGCTTCCTGGATTGAAAAAAAGAGAGGGAGAAGGATATAAAATAGTGGAAGAACTTGTGAGAAAAGCAACTGGAATGAAGGAGTGAAAATGGAAGAGGGAAAAATTGTAAAAGTTTCGGGTCCTCTTGTGGTTGCAGAAGGGATGAAGAAATCAAAAATGTTTGATGTTGTGAGGGTTGGAGAAGAAAAACTTGTTGGTGAAATAATAAAAATTGAAGGAGATGTTGCTTCAATTCAGGTATATGAGGAAACTGAAGGGCTGAAGGTAGGAGACCCTGTTTTTGGGACCGGTAGTCCTCTTCTTGTTGAACTTGGTCCTGGACTTCTCACAAATATTTTTGATGGAATTCAGAGACCTCTCACAAAAATAGAGGAAAAAGGAGATTTTATTTTCAGAGGAGTAGATATTCCAGCAATTGACAGAAATAAAAAATGGGATTTCAAACCCATTGTTAAAAAAGGCGATGAAGTGGAAGAAGGAGATATAATTGGAGAGGTTCAGGAAACTCCTTTACTTCTCCATAAAATAATGGTTCCTCCTGGAATAAAGGGAGAAATTGTTGAAATAAAAGAGGGACTTTTTACAGTTGAAGATGAAATTGCAAAAGTGAAAACAGAAAAGGGTGAAATACCCATAAAAATGCTTCAAAAATGGCCTGTTAGAGTTCCAAGACCTGTGAAAAGAAGAGAAAGCCCAGATACTCCTCTTGTAACTGGTCAGAGAGTTATAGACACATTTTTCCCTATTTTAAAAGGTGGAACTGCCTGTATTCCCGGTCCTTTTGGCAGTGGCAAATGTGTTGTAGGAGATACTCCGGTGTTTATCAATGGGAAACTGAAGAAAATAAAAGATATTTTTAATTCTTCTAAAAATGAAGGTGTCTGGATTAAAAAAGAGAGTGAAGAATATATTTTTCTAAAAGAACCGGTTAAACTTTTATCCTTTTACAATGA
>JAGHCG010000224.1 GCA_021160565.1 bacterium
CCTCTTTCCTTTTCCTGCTCCATCCAATCCATTACTGCTGTACCTTCATCAACTTCTCCTATTTTATATGTCTTCCCTGTATAATACAAAAACCTCTCTGTAGTAGTTGTTTTCCCTGCATCAATATGGGCTATAATACCAATATTTCTTGTTTTTTCTATATTATCCATGGGAAAAACCTTTTGGGGTTTATTTTTTTATTCAGGAATTACCAGCGATAATGAGCAAATGCTCTATTTGCTTCAGCCATTTTGTGAGTATCTTCCTTCTTCTTCACACTTGGACCTTCACCTCTTGACGCTTCAAGAAGTTCATCAACCAGCCTTTCTGCCATGGGTTTTCCTTTTCTGTTTCTTGCTGATTCAACAATCCATCTTATAGCAAGAGATAAACTTCTATGGGGAGGAACTTCAATTGGTATCTGATAAGTGGCTCCTCCCACTCTTCTTGGTCTTACTTCAAGTTTTGGTTTAACATTGTTGAGTGCTTTTTTAAAAACAGTAAGAGGGTCCTGATTTGTTTTTTCTTTTATAATATCCATTGCAGTATAAAAAATCCTGTAAGCAAGTGTCTTTTTACCATCCCACATCAATTTATTTACGAATTTCGCCACCTCATAGTCGTTATATCTCGGGTCTCCTTTTATTTTTCTTCTTTCAGCCCTTTTTCTTCTCGGCATTTTTTAACCCCCTGCTTTCTTTTCTTCTTTCTGTTTTTTGGTTCCATATTTTGAACGGGATTTTTTCCTTCCCTCAACACCACCTGCGTCAAGTGTCCCTCTCACAATATGATATTTCACCCCAGGTAAATCTTTAACTCTTCCTCCTCTCACCAGAACTATTGAGTGTTCCTGTAAATTATGGCCAATTCCAGGAATATATGCTATTACTTCTTTTCCATTTGTTAATCTCACTTTTGCTATCTTTCTTAAAGCAGAATTTGGTTTTTTTGGTGTCATTGTCTTAACATAAAGACATACCCCCCTCTTTTGAGGATTTCTCTCAAGAGCAGTTGATTTTGATTTTTTAACTTTTGGCCTTCTCTTTTTCCTTACCAACTGATTAATTGTAGGCATTTTACCTCCTTTTTATTTAACTCCTTTCAGTTGCTGTATATTCATAACTCTCTTCTTCCTTTTCCTTTTCAACTGATACAAAAAATCCTGTTCCTGCTGGTATTAATCTACCCAGAATTACATTTTCTTTCAACCCTTCAAGATAATCCTCCTGTCCTAAAATTGCAGCATTTGTGAGAACCTTCATTGTCTCCTGGAATGAGGCAGCAGAGATAAAGCTTTCACTTGAAAGAGCAACTCTTGTAATTCCAAGTACAAGAGGTTTGTATGTTGCTGGTTTCTTCCCCTTTGGCAATGATTCATTTATCTTCTGAATTTTTACCCTGCTTATTTCCTCTCCTTCAAGTAAATATGTATCTCCAGGGTCTTCAACTCTTACCTTTGATAGCATCTGTCTTATTATAATCTCAATATGCTTATCATTTATGGTAACTCCTTCAACTCTGTAAACTTTTTGAATCTCATTCAGAAGATATTCCTGAACTTTCTTTTCTCCCTGAATTCTCAGTATATCTTTAAGAACAACTGGACCATCAGTAAGTTTTGTTCCTGCTATAACATAATCTCCTGTAGAAACATTGAGATGTTTTCCATAAGGAATTGTATACTCTTTCACTGTTTGAGTTTCTTTATTGGTTATTCTTACCTTTCTTCCGCCTTTCTCAAATGGTAAAACTTCAACTTCACCATCAATTTCACTCAAAATTGCTGGATTTTTGGGAGTCCTTGCTTCAAACAATTCTGAAACTCTTGGCAATCCACCTGTGATATCCTGAACCCTTCCCACGGTTCTTGGTGTTTTAGCAAGAATATCTCCCGGATACACTTTATCTCCTATTTCCACCATTATATGAGCACCTTCTGGAATATGGTAATCCCCTACTATTTCACCTTTTTCATTTTTCAACACTATCTGAGGATCCATCTCCTCTTTATGAGGAATTATAACTTTTCTCTTTATTCCTGTAGTTGTATCAACCTCTTCTTTTGCGGTTTTTCCAACCTCTATATCTTTATATTCAACAACACCTTCTGCATCAGCAATTATTGGTGTGGAATAAGGATCCCAGTGGGCAATAACCTGACCAGGTTTTACCTCCTCTCCATCTTCAACTTCAACAATTGCTCCTACTCTCAATGTATATTTTTCAATCTCTCTTCCTCTTTCATCAAGAAGAGCAATATTTCCTTCTCTCTGAATTACAACATTCTTTCCTTCTTTATTTTTTGTAACTTTGAGGTTTTCAAGATATTTTATTTTTCCAGTATTTCTGACTTTAAGTGAAGAAGGACCTATACTTCTTGATGCTGTTCCCCCTGTATGGAATGTTCTCAATGTAAGCTGTGTTCCTGGTTCTCCTATTGACTGTGCTGCTATAACCCCAACCGCTTCCCCAACGTTCACTATTTTCTTCTTTGAAAGGTCCCATCCATAACATTTTGCACATACACCTTTTTCTGATTTACAGGTAAGAACTGAACGAATTCTTATTCTATTTATTCCCGCATCAACTATTTCCTGTGCTTTCTTTTCATCTATAACTTCTCCCGCTTTAACAATAATTTTATCTGTTACAATATCCACAACATTATCCAGAGCAACTCTTCCAATAATTCTTTCTTTAAATGGGATAATTTCTTCATCTCCTTCAACAAGTGCACTTACAAAAACTCCTTCAAGAGTTCCACAATCTTCCTCTGTGACAATTACTGAATGAGCAACATCAACAAGTCTTCTGCTCAAATATCCCGCATCAGATGTCTTCAAAGCTGTATCAACAAGTCCTTTTCTTCCACCGTGGACAGAAATGAAGTATTCAAGAAGCGATAGCCCCTCTCTGAAATTTGAAATAACAGGTGTTTCAATTATTTCTCCTATTCCACCTGTAACTTTCTTTGTTGGCCTTATCATTAAACCTCTCATTCCCATCAACTGATTTGCCTGTGTTTTATTCCCTCTTGCTCCCGACCTCACCATAAGGAAAATTGGATTTATTCTGAATGGATTGTATGAAGTATCTTTTTCTATTGTTTCCATCACTATATCAGCAAGTTCATTTGTAGTGGATGTCCAGATGTCAATTATTCTGTTATATCTTTCTCCATCAGAGATAATTCCCTTTTCATAATTTTTCTCTATTCTTTCAACTTCTTTCTTTGCCTGTGCTATCAGTTTTTCTTTTATTTCAGGAACTTTAAGGTCATCTATTCCTATAGTTATTCCACCAATTGTTGAATAATAAAATCCAAGGTCTTTTATAGCATCAAGGAATTTCACTGTCTCTCCATAACTCCATCTATCAAATATTTCTTTTATCAGAGTCTCAAATCCAGAAGTATCATAGAACTCATTTTTATAAGGGATACCAGGTGGAATTACTTCATTGAATATAATTCTTCCAACAGTGGTTGTTATAATCTGCCCTATTTCATTCTTAACCTTTATGGGCCTATGAAGTTCCAGTTCTCCCATATAGTGGAGATATTTCGCCTCATCAAAACTTGAAAGTATTTTTGGATATTCCTCTTCTTCACTCATATATGTCAGATAAGAACATCCCATAACTATATCTCTGGTGGGTGTGACTATTGGTTTCCCACTTGCAGGAGATAAAATATGAGTTGTTGCCTGCATCAAAAGTTCCGCTTCAAGACGGGCTTCAGGAGTAAGGGGTAAGTGAATACTCATTGTATCACCATCAAAATCAGCATTGTAAGCAGGACAGACAAGAGGATGTATTTTAATTACATTTCCTTCAATCAATCTCGGATGGAATGCCTGAATACTCAATCTATGTAAAGTTGGTTGCCTGTTGAGAAATACAGGATAATTTTTACTCACTTCTTCAAGAATTTCCCATACTTCAGGTCTATTTTCTCTGATAGCCCGTTTAGCACTTCCTAAGGTATGGAAATATTCTCTCTTTCTCAACTCTCTCAAAACAAATGGACCAAAAAGTTCAAGAGCCATTTCTTTTGGAATTCCACACTCATGGAGTCTCAGTTCAGGACCAACAACTATAACTGCTCTCCCTGAATAATCAACTCTCTTTCCAAGGAGATTCTGTCTGAACCTTCCCTGTTTTCCTCTCAATGCATCAGCAAGTGACTTAAGAGGTCTTCTTCCTTTTCCAAGAACAGGTGCTCCATGTCTACCATTATCCATCAAAGCATCAACTGCCTCCTGAAGCATTCTCTTTTCATTTCTCACAATTATATCTGGAGCCTGAAGTTTTATAAGTTTCTTCAATCTGTTATTTCTATTGATAACTCTCTGATAAAGGTCATTCAAATCAGAAGCAACAAATCTTCCACCATCAAGTGGAAGAAGAGGTCTTAAATCTGGAGGTATAACAGGAATTATGTTTGTAACCATATACTCGGGTTTAACCTGTGTTTTTATCAATCCCTGAACCATTCTCAATTTTTTAATTAAATTCCTTCTCGCTCCATAATCTTTTCCTTTCTTCCTTCTCAATGCCTGTTTTATCTCCTCTTCCATTTTATGAAGGTCTATTCTCTTTAAAAGCTCCTGAATTGCCTCTGCTCCAATTCCTGCTTTAAACTTATTTCCATATTTTTCAAGGTTTTCATGATACTCTTTTTCAGAAAGGAGCATTTTGGGTTTTAAAGGAGTATTTCCTGGGTCAATAACTATATATCTTTCATAATAAAGAACCATTTCAAGTTCACTCTGAGACATATCAAGTAACAATCCCATCCAGTTGGCAGTACTTTTGAAAAGCCATACATAAGAGACAGGGGTGGCAAGTTCAATATGTCCCATTCTCTCTCTTCTAACCCTTGATGTTGTAACTTCAACTCCACATCTATCACATATAATTCCTTTATATCTTAATTTTTTGTATTTTCCGCAGGAACACTCAAAATCTCTTGTCGGTCCAAATATCTTTTCACAGAAAAGACCATCTCTTTCTGGCTTTAAGGTTCTGTAATTCAAAGTTTCTGCTTTTTTAACTTCTCCATGGCTCCAGGATCTCATTACCATTGGAGATGCTATTTTTATTGTTACAACATCCCTTACTTTTCCATTTTCCCTTTTCTTTTCAACTCTTAAATCAAAACCAAGCCCCTGCAATTCCTTCTTCAAAACTTTAAACGATTCTGGAATATTATCTGGTCTGTAATCTATTCCCTTTGCTATACTTTCATACATCTTCTTTCTACCTTCAGTATCATCACTCTTCACTGTAAGCATTTCTCTTAAAGTATGAGCCGCTCCATATCCTTCAAGAGCCCAAACTTCCATTTCTCCAAATCTCTGTCCACCAAACTGTGCCTTTCCACCAAGAGGTTGCTGGGTAATGAGAGAATAGGAACCTGTACATCTGGCATGAATTTTATCATCAGCAAGGTGAATGAGTTTCATCATATAAATATATCCAACAGTAACTGGCTGAGCAAAAGGGAGACCTGTTTGACCATCATAAACAATTGTTTTTCCACTTTCAGGGAGTCCTGCCTGTTTTAAAAGATTTTTGATTTCAAGTTCCTTTATACTTTCAAAAATTGGTGTTTCCATCTTATATCCGAGAACTTTCAATGCCCAGCCAAGATGAGTTTCAAGAATCTGTCCAATATTCATTCTGGATGGAACACCAAGAGGATTTAAAACTATATCAACAGGGGTACCATCTTCAAGATATGGCATATCTTCTTCTGGTAAAATTTTTGAAACAACTCCTTTATTCCCATGACGACCACTCATTTTATCACCAACGGAGATTTTCTTTTTAATAGCAACTTCCACCACAACCTTGCATATAACATCCATATCAAGTTCAGGTCCTTTTTTAATTTTCAATTCTTCATCTTTAAGTTGTTTTTCAAGTTTCTTCAATTCATTTTTTCCTATCTCCACAGTCTTTGATATCACTTCTTTCCATTCATCAGGAACCTTATTGATAAATTTATCCCATGTATCAGGATTTGAAGTAATTCTGGCTTTTATTCTGTGTTTGCTGGCAAATTCTTTCAACTGTTCACTTATAACTTTCTTGACAATTTTCTCCTTCTGTGCATAGTTATTTCTCAACTCTTTAATCTGCTTATCTATTTCTTCCTGAGGAATATCTTCTCTTCTAACATATTTCCTCACATTTACAACCACTCCTCTTATTCCCGGTGGGACTTTAAGGGAAGTATTCTGTACATCTTTTGCTTTTTCTCCAAATATCACTCTCAAAAGTTTTTCTTCAGGTGTAAGTTCTGACTCTCCTCTTGGAGTAACTTTTCCAACAAGTATGTCATCAGGCTGAACTTCTGCTCCAATTCTCACAATACCATCATCTCCAAGATTTCTCATTCTCTCTTCAGGGACATTTGGAAGGTCACTGGTTATTTCTTCTTTTCCAAGTTCGGTCTCTCTTGCTTCCACTTCAAATTCTTTTATGTGTATGGAAGTGAAAACATCATCTTTAACAAGTCTTTCACTTATAAGAACAGCGTCTTCGTAGTTATATCCGTGCCAGGGCATAAAAGCAACCAGAAGATTCTTTCCAAGAGCAATTTCTCCTTCTTTTGAAACACACGGACCATCTGTGATTATCTGTCCTTTCTTTACTTTATCTCCAACATCCACAACTGGTCTTTGATGGAAACATGTATCCTGATTGGTTCTGTTAAATCTCTTAAGGTAATACACATCTTTTTCTTCCCATGGGAAAAGACCGGGATTATCTCTCTTAACAACTATTTTTTCTCCATCAACATATTCAACAACTCCGTCATTTTTTGCCTTTATAACAACTCCACTATCTCTTACAACATATTTTTCCATACCGGTTTTGACAAGTGGAGATTCTGATTTTACAAGAGGAACAGATTGCCTCTGCATATTTGAACCCATAAGGGCTCTATTGGAATCATCATGTTCAAGGAATGGAATGAGAGAAGTACTTACACTTACTATCTGGGTTGGAGAAACACCCACATAATCAACTTCTTCTGGAGGAACTTCTTTAAACAATCCTCCTTTAACTCTCACAGTGACCGGGTTGGCAAGAATCTTTCCTGTTTTTTCATCAACTGGAATACCTGGTGGAGCAATATTATAATTTTCTTCTTTATCTGCTGATAGATATTCTATTTTATCTGTTACTTTCCCATTTTCAACTTTATAGTACGGGGTGATTAAAAAGCCAAGATTATCAATTCTGGAATGAACCGCAAGTGAATTTATAAGTCCAATATTTGCTCCTTCAGGAGTTTCAATAGGACATATCTTTCCAAAATGAGTATAGTGAACATCTCTTACTTCAAACCCAGCCCTTTTTCTTTCTTTTACTCCTCCTTCTCCAACAGCAGTTAGTCTTCTTTTATGAGTTATTTCAGCAAGTGGGTTTGTTTTATCAAGGAATTGAGATAACTGGTTTCTGGCAAAAAATTCATTAACAACTGTCATAAAAACTTTTCCATTTATAAATTCCTGCACACTCAATGTTGCAGTGGCGCTTTTATCCACAAGAGCCATTCTTTCTTTACTGTATCTGGCAAGTCGCAAAAGCCCTTCATAAACGTGTTCTTTTATAATTTCTGCTGAAACTCTCACTCTTTTATTTCCAAGATGGTCAATATCTTCTGTTGTTCCTTCTCCCTTTTCAATTAAATTGATAAGATATCTGATTGTTTCCACTATATCCTGTTTCGTTAAATGTCTCTCTTTTATGTCAAGCCCAAGTTTTTTATTAATCTGAGCTCTTCCCGCTTCAGAAAGGTCATAAGTTTCAGAAGTGAAAAACATAGCATTGAAAAATCTTGCAGCTTCTCTGATTATAACTGGATATCCAGGTCTCAATTCAGCATATATTGTTTTTAAAGCTTCCTCTCTATCCTTTACACTATCTCTGGCAAGAGTTGCTCTTATAATTGAATCAGGGGGTATTTCTTCAGGATTTTTGTAAAACAGAGATATTATATCCTCTTCTTTATAACCAAGTGCTTTCAGAAATACTGTACCAAGAATTTTTCTTTTCCCAAGATAAATATGGAGAACATTATGGGGGTCAACATGAAATTCCATCCATAATCCACGGTAAGGATATATTTTTGCTGAATAAAGTGTTTTCTGACCAATTGTTTCTTCTTCTTTGAAATATACTCCAGGACATCTCAATAACTGATTAACAACAACTCTTTCAACTCCATTTATTATAAAAGAACCATTTTCTGTCATGAGGGGAATACTTCCTATATAAACATCCTGTTCTTTCACAGATTTTATTTTGAATTCTCCTGTTTTTTCGTTCTTTTCTCTTACAACAAGGCGAAGTTTAACTTTCAACCTTGCTTCATATGTTGCTTTCTTCTCTATACATTCTTCAACTGTATTAACAGGATCTTCAAGAGTATAATGAACATATTCAAGTCTCAGTATTCCATCATCACTTTCCACAGGAAAAACTTTTCTAAAAACTCCTTCAAGTCCCTGTACTTTTCTCTTTTCCGGCGGTATATCCTTTTGAAGGAACTCCTTATAAGGTTCCTTCTGGATATAAAGCAAATCCGGAACTTCAATTTTTTTAACCATTTTTTCTACCCCTCTATTAATTTTATTTTCAGGAAGTGAACGTAATTAAACCAATCTTTCTTTGCTTTTGGTTGAAAAATGGGATTTGAAATTTTCATTATTTTATTTCAACTTCAGCACCAATCGCCTCAAGTTTCTTCTTAATTTCTTCTGCTTCTTCCCTACTGACTTTTTCCTTTATTGGCTTGGGTACAGATTCCACCAGTTCTTTTGCTTCTTTCAATCCAAGATTTGTAATTGCTCTTACTTCCTTAATTGCCTGAATTTTATTACTACCATAACTCTTCAAAATAACATCAAAAGTAGTTTTTTCTTCTTTCTGTTCTTCTGTCGTACCTGTTGCTGGCGCTCCTGCAACCATACCTACAGGTGCCATCATTCCTTCAACTCCAAACTTTTCCTCAAGTTTTTTTGCAAGTTCTGACAATTCAATAGCAGAAAGTTTTTCAATTTTTTCAACTATTTCATCAAGAACATTTTTTTCAACCTTTTCCATTTTCCCTCTCCTTTTTTTCTTTTATCTGATTTATCACATTTACCAACTTCATTGCTGGGAATTTTATTGAATTAACAACTCTCATAATTGGCATTTTTAAATAAGAAACCACACTTACTTTTATTTCATTTATTCCCGGAAGTTTTCCTATTTCTTCAATATAATCAGGTTGTATAATTTCTCCTCTTAAAATTCCACCTTTAATTTCAATTTTTCCGCTTTCTTTCCTGAAATCAATTAAACTTTTCACAAGAGATATTTCATCATCTTTTTTTGTCCACGCTAAAATCATTGAGCCATCGAGAAATTTACATGCCTCATCCAGACTTAAATTTTTAAAAGCAATTTCCATAAGGGTATTTTTCACTACTTTCAAATTCCCTTCTTTTTTCTTTACTTCCTGTCTCAACTTCTGCATCTCTGGAACAGAAAGATTTCTGAAACTTGCTAAAATATTTATTTTACTACTTTTCATTTCTTCTGTCAAGGTCTTAACAACCTCCTCCTTTTTCTTTCTATCCATTCTTTTCATTCTTTCACTCCATTTATCTTAAATCCTGTAATAACTTTGCTGGATTAAGTTTCAAAGATGGAGACATCGTTAAGGAAATAGAAATTGTACGGATATATGTTCCTTTTGCTGCTGGTGGTTTTGCACTTACTATTGCTGAAAGAGCTGCAAGAATATTTTCTTTCAGTTGTTCTGATGAAAAAGAAACCTTTCCCACAGGAAGGTGAATATTTCCATCTCTATCCATTTTAAAATTAATTCTTCCTTTTTGAAGTTCTTTCACAACACTTTCAACATCATTTGTTACAGTACCTGTTTTTGGATTTGGCATCAATCCCCTTGGACCAAGAATTTTTCCAAGTGGAGCAACAATTTTCATCATATCAGGAGTGGCAACAACACTGTCAAAATCCAGCCATCCATTTTTTATCTTTTCAGCAAGTTCTGCTCCTCCGACATAATCAGCACCTGCATTTTTTGCTTTCTCTACATTCTCACCACTCGCAAAAACAAGAATTTTGACCTTTTTCCCTGTCCCATGGGGAAGAATTACAGTTCCTCTCACCGGTTGCTGTAATTTTTTTGGGTCAATTCCAAGTTTAACAGAAAGTTCAACTGTTTCATCAAATTTTGTTGAATGAAGTCCTTTTAAAATTTCTATCGCCTCATCCAGTTCATATATTCTGTTTCTTTCCACCTTTTCCAGAAGAGCAACATACCTTCTTGACCTTTTACTCATTTTTCCTCCTTAATCCACTATTTCAACTCCCATACTCCTTGCAGAACCTTCCACTATTTTCATTGCCTTTTCCAAATCATCTGTATTCAAATCCGGCATTTTAATTTTTGCTATTTCTTCAAGTTGTTTTCTTGTAATTTTCCCAACCTTTTCTCTATTTGGAACAGATGAACCTTTTACAATATTTGCCGCCTTTTTTATAAGTTCAGAAGTTGGGGGTGTTTTTATAATAAAATCAAAACTTCTATCCTCATAAATGGTAAGAACCACAGGAATAGTACCTTCTTTTCCTTTTGTTGCATCATTAAATGCTTTACAAAACTCCATTATATTAACTCCATGTTGTCCAAGGGCAGGTCCAACTGGTGGGGCAGGAGTTGCCTGTCCTGCTGGTATCTGCAACTTAACAACTGCTTTTACTGGTTTATCTCCCATTTTTATTTCTCCGTTTTATATTTTTTCCACCTGCCAGTAATCAAGTTCAAGTAAAGTTGCTCTTCCAAAAATAGAAACACTTACTTTCAATCTCTCTTTATCAGGATAAACTTCCTCCACCACCCCCGTGAAATTGACAAATGGACCATCTGTTATTTCCACCTTATCTCCTTTTAAAAATTCAACCTTAGGAGTAGGTTTACTCTTTCTTTCCTCAATTTCTTTAAGAATTTTGTCCACTTCTTCATCCTGCAATGGCACAGGTTTTTTACTGGCACCGAGAAAACCAAGTACTCCTGATGTAGTTCTGATAGCATGCCATACCACTTCATTATCAGCACTATCTTCAATTTCAATCAGCATATACCCTGGCCAGAATCTTCTACTTTTTATCTTTTTCTCCCCTTTACTGACTTCACTCACCTCTTCTTTTGGAATAATAACCTGCTTAATTTTCTCTCTACCCAGGGATGGATTATTTAAAAGTAATTGTTTTATTTTTTCTTCCTGCCCTGTTCTAACATGTAAAATATACCATTTACTCATTTTTCACCTTAGAAAGATACTAACCAGTTTTGAGAATATTATATCAATTATTCCAATATAAAGAGCCATCAAAATCATAAAAAATACAACTACAAATGTAGTTATTTTCAAAACTCTCTTTTCAGGCCAAGTAACTTTCTCAAGTTCAGCCCTGACCTCATGGAGATAATTAACTATTTTCCTCTTCATTATATTTCCTAATAACAGGCCTGGGAGGACTCGAACCTCCAACCCACGGATTTGGAGTCCGTTGCTCTGCCAATTAGAGCTACAGGCCTAATTGCAAAAAAATATTATACCTCTTTTTTATATCAAGTCAACCAAACTGAAAAAATTTATTTTCCTTCTTTATGAAGAGTATGTTTCCTGCAAGTTGGACAAAACTTATTCAATTCTATTTTCTTTTTACCTGTCTTTTTATTCTTAGTTGTATAGTAATTTTTATTCCCACAATTTGAACACACCAGGGAAACAACTTCTCTCATTTTTTAAAAACTCCTTATTCAATAATTTCAGTCACAGCTCCTGCTCCAACTGTCCTTCCTCCTTCTCTAATAGCAAATCTCTGTCCTTTTTCAAGAGCAACAGGATAAATAAGCTGCACTTCCATTTCAATATTATCTCCTGGCATCACCATTTCCACGCCCTCTGGAAGTTTTATCTCACCAGTAACATCTGTTGTTCTTATATAAAACTGAGGTCTGTATCCAGTAAAGAATGGGGTGTGTCTTCCGCCTTCTTCCTTTTTCAAAACGTAAACCTGTGCTTTAAAACGGGTATGTGGAGTAATACTTCCTGGAGCAGCGACTACCATTCCTCTCTCCACTTCATCCTTTTCAATTCCTCTTAAAAGAAGCCCAACATTATCTCCAGCAACACCTTCGTCAAGTTCTTTTCTGAACATTTCTACTCCTGTAACAACTGTCTTTTTAATATCATGGGAAAGCCCTATAATTTCCACATTATCTCCAACTTTAATTTTCCCTCTTTCAATTCTTCCAGTTGCCACTGTTCCTCTCCCTGTAATGGAAAATACATCTTCAACTGCCAAAAGAAATGGCTGGTCAACTGGTCTTGGTGGTGTTGGAATGTATTCATCTATAGCATCAAGTAACTGCCATATTGGACCACACTTATCACATTCTCTACTTCCACATCCACACTCCAGAGCCTGTAGAGCACTACCTTTTATAATAGGAATTTCATCTCCGGGAAAATCATATTTACTCAACAATTCCCTAATTTCCAGTTCCACAAGTTCTACAAGTTCTTGGTCTTCCATCTGGTCCATTTTATTCATGAAAACAACTATAGCAGGAACTTCAACCTGTCTGGCAAGAAGAATATGCTCTCTTGTCTGAGGCATTGGACCATCTGGTGCACTCACAACAAGAATTGCTCCATCCATCTGAGCAGCACCTGTAATCATATTTTTGATATAGTCAGCATGTCCAGGACAGTCAATATGAGCATAGTGTCTTTTATCTGTTTCATACTCTATATGAGCAATGTTTATTGTCAATCCTCTTTCTTTTTCCTCTGGTGCTTTATCTATTTCTTCATATTTTGTAAATTTTGCTTTATTCTGCTTTTCAAGAACCATCGTTATCGCACTTGTAAGAGTTGTTTTCCCATGGTCCACATGGCCTATGGTTCCCACATTCACATGTGGCTTAGTCCTCACAAACTTCTCTTTCGCCATTTCTTTCCTCCTTTTTGTTTTTTAAATAAAAAATTTCCTCTTTTCCTTTATTATAAAGCTGCTGATGGGAATCGAACCCATGACCCCGTCCTTACCAAGGACGTGCTCTACCCCTGAGCCACAGCAGCTTTATAGTTTATTATATAC
>JAGHCG010000104.1 GCA_021160565.1 bacterium
ATCTTCTCCTTTATCTCTTTCATTTCTTTCTTTCTTGATTTCTGAAAGCAATTCTTCTATTCGGTATTCTTTCCTTTCATCAAAAATAAACTCAATTGAAGGAGTATATTTCAGAAACAATTTTTTCCCGAGTTTATGCTGAATATATCCTGTGGCACTTTTTATTCCTTTGAAAGCTGTTTCTTTCTCTGTTGAAGACCCCATAAAACTTATTCCGACTTTCACATGTTTTAAATCCGGAGAAATATTAACATAGGTAATTGTAAAAAACCCAACTCTTGGGTCAGATACATTCCTTCTTATAATTTCCTCTATTTCCTTCCTCAATAGACTTTCAACTTTTTTCTGTCTTCTTGTTTTTATTTTATCCTCCCTTTCCCTAATAGAATACCAGAAACTCCTTCCCTTTTCAACTATTCTAACCTACGCGGTTAGAAAAATTATTGCACCCCCGGGGTGTGAGAGAGGTTGCTTTATGGGAAAGATGATGGTAAATTAAAAATATGATGAAGTGGAGAGAAATAGATAATTGGATAAAAGGGATATTTATTTTCGGGATTGCTCTTTATTTATTCTTTTCTTTCCTTTCCTATTCTCCATACGACCCTACTTTTAAATTCTGCCAGTTAGCAACTCCGGTTAATTCTTCAATTGAAAATTTTGGTGGGAAACTTGGTTCTTACATTTCAGGACTTCTTTTTTATTTATTCGGAAAAAGTTCATATATTCTTGTAATTCTGCTTCTTATAGTTGGATATAATTCAATCTGGGGAGTGAAAACTTCTTTCTGGAAAAAGTTTTTAAGTGTCTCTGGATTGCTTTTTACTTTTTCAATTCTTTTTGCAGTAAGAAAAGAAGATTATAGTTTTTCAGGAGGAATAATAGGACTCATTTTCGGGCCTGGTTTAAAAGAATATTTTGGAAATAAAGGGATTTTTCTAATTCTTGGATTTGCAGGAGTTGGTTTTGTTGGACTGGGACATGCTCTTTTCATTGCTCCTGTTAAAGAGTTAATAGAAAATTATTTTGCTGTTCAAAAAGAAAAAATTCCTCTCCCTGTTGAGGAAAAAAGAGAAAGGAAAGAGAAAAGGAAGATAATCAGGACCAAAATAAAGAAAAAACCAGCCATATTGAAAGAAAAGAAAAAAGTTGTGATGGAAAAAGAAAAAGTTATAAAACCTGTACCTGTGGAAAAGGGAACAGAATATGTGCTTCCTCCAATAGAACTTTTGAAACTTGGAAAACCTACCCAGAAGGAGACAAAAGAGGACTTAGAAAGATATGCTCAAGTGATTGAAGAAACTCTTTCTGAATTTGAAATTGAAGGAGAAGTTGTTCAGATAAATCAGGGTCCAAGAGTAACAATGTTTGAGGTGCAACTTGCTCCAGGTATTCCATTGCAAAAAGTGTTTAAAATTCAGGATAACATAGCGATGAATTTAAAAACGACCACAATAAGAGTTGTTGCTCCACTTCCAAATAAGTCAACTGTTGGGATAGAAGTTCCAAATAGAGAAATTTCAATTGTTTATCTGAGAGAAATAATTTCAAGTAAAGAATTTCAGAAAAGTCCATCAAAATTGACTCTGGCAATTGGAAAGGATATTATGGGAAGACCTGTAGTAACAGACCTTAAAATTATGCCTCATTTACTTATAGCAGGAGCAACAGGTTCAGGTAAAACAGTATGTTTGAATTCACTTATTACTTCTATTCTATATAAAGCAACTCCTGATGAAGTAAAATTTATATTGATAGACCCGAAAATGGTTGAACTTGTTCCATATAATGGTCTTCCTCATCTTCTTTGTCCTGTTGTTGTTGACATAAAGAAAGCGGTTAATACTCTGAAATGGCTTATATCTGAAATGAAAAGGAGATACCATTTATTTTCAGAAACGAAAGTCAGAAACATTGAAAGTTATAATCTCACTTCTGAAGAAAAACTTCCATATATTGTGGTGGTTATAGATGAACTTGCGGATTTGATGATGATTGCAAAAAATGAAATAGAGCACAGTATTATAAGACTGGCTCAACTTTCAAGAGCAGCAGGTATTCATTTAATTCTTGCCACACAGCGTCCTTCTGTTAATGTTATAACAGGTGTGATAAAGGCAAATTTACCATGCAGAATTTCATTCCAGGTTACTTCAAAATTTGATTCAAGGACAATAATTGATACTGTGGGAGCAGAAAAATTGCTTGGCAGGGGAGACCTTCTTTTTATCCCTCCTCATAGTTCATCAACAATTAGAATTCAGGGTTCTTTCATATCAGATGAGGAAATTGAGAATGTCTGTCAGTTTATAAAATCTCAGAGAGAGCCAGAGTATAATATGGAAATAATTGAAAGAAGTGAGAAAGGAGCAGAGGAAGAAACACAAATTCCTGCTCTCTCTTCTGAAGATGAAGAGGATAACCTTTACCAGGAAGCAAAAAGAATTGTTCTTGCAACAAAAATTGCTTCAATATCAATGTTACAGAGAAGATTGAAAATAGGATTTAATAGAGCAGCAAGGTTGATTGAAAGGATGGAAGAAGAAGGAATAGTTGGACCTTACAGAGAAGGGAAACCCAGAAAGGTTATACTCCCAGAAGAAGAAAATGGAGAAGTTGAGTGAGATTATAAAGAGAAAAAGGGAAATGAATAATTTTTCAATTGAGAAGGTTTCAGAAGATACCAGAATTCCAAAAAAATTTATTGAAATGATTGAAGAAGAAAAATGGGAAGAGTTTCCAAGTAAAATTCATCTTAAAGGATATCTCAAAATATATTGTGATTATCTTAAAATAGATGGAGTGAATTTTGATGATTTTATAAAAAAAGTATTTCCGGAAGAGAAGAAAGAGGATGAGATAGAGGAAGAGAAGGAAGATAAGAAGAAAATTTTTCTGGCTTTATTTCTTCCTCTTCTTTTTCTTCTGATTTTTATTATTACTCTTTTACTCCTTCCATGAAAAAAATATCCTTAATAACTCTTGGATGTCCCAAAAATCTTGTTGATACAGAAAGTATGGCGGCTTTACTTGGAGAAGAAGGATATATTCTTACAAATTTTGTTGAAGAAGCGGATATTGTGATTATAAATACCTGTGGATTTATCAAAAGTGCAGTTGAAGAGTCAGAAAGTGTAATAGGAAAAATTCTGGAAAATAAAGGGGATAAAAAAGTAATTGTTGTCGGATGTCTTGTTCAGAGATATAAAGAGGATGTGATTAAAAATAAAAAAATAGATGGAATAGTTGGAACAGGAGATCCGGGAAAAATAGTTGAAGCAGTTAGAAAAGTGGAAAGGGGAGAGAAAGTTGTTTTGGTAGAAGAAAATACTTTTATAACTGAAAAGGTTTATCCACGTCTTATTTCTACCTATCCCTATGCTTACATAAAAATATCAGAAGGATGTGAGAATTTCTGTAAATACTGTTTAATTCCGAAATTGAGAGGACCAATAAGAAGTAGAAAAATAGAAAGTATTATAGAAGAAGCAGAAAAACTTGTAGAGATGGGATATAAGGAAATAATACTTGTTGCTCAGGATACGACAAATTATGGAAAGGACTTTAAAGATGGAACAAATCTCGAAAAATTACTTAAAGAACTTGTGAAAGTTGATGTAAAGTGGATAAGGATTATGTATACTCATCCTGCTCATATAAGAGATACTCTTTTGAAAATTATTGCTGATGAAGAAAAAATCTGTAAATATATTGA
>JAGHCG010000001.1 GCA_021160565.1 bacterium
AATTTTTGACCAGGAGGAAAAAATGAACAAAAAAATAGAGGAAATTGAAAAGAAATTTTTACCTCAGAAAGAAATCCCTGAATTCTGGCCAGGAGATGAACTTGCTGTACACATAAGAATAAAAGAAGGAGATAAGGAAAGAACTCAGGTTTTCACTGGGACATGTCTTGGAAGAAGAGGGAAAGGGATAAGAGAAACTTTCACAGTAAGAAAAATATCATATGGAGAGGGAGTTGAAAGAGTTTTCCCTCTTTATTCACCAAATATAGTAAAGATTGAAGTTCTTAAAACAAGAGAGAGAAATCGTCTTGCTCCAAGGGCAAAGATGTATTATCTCAGAAAGAAAAATAAATGAAAAACATAGAAATTGGTAAACGTGGAGAAGAAGAAGCAATAAGATTTTTGAAAAGTCAGGGTTATAAAATTCTTGAAAGAAATGTCAGAAGTAAAATTGGAGAAATTGATATTATTGCAAAAACTAAAAAAGAAATAGTTTTCATAGAAGTTAAAACAAGAAGTTCTGAAGAATTTGGATTTCCTTCTGAAGCAGTTGATAGAAGGAAAATTTCAAAACTTGAAAAACTTGCTCTTCTCTACTTACAGAAAAAAAGAATAAAATTACCTTTCAGATTTGAAATTTTATGTGTGCTTAAAGAGGGAGAAGAGTTCAAGTTTGATATAATCCCTTTCTTTTAATCTTCAAAACTGAATTTTTTCTCTTTTATAAGTTTAACACATGCTTCCACAACAACCGGGTCATATTTTATTCCTTTATTTTTCTCTATTTCTTCAAGTGCTTCCTCTATTTTGAAAGCAGGTCTATAGGGACGGTGTGAAATCATTGCTTCAATAGTATCAGCAACAGCAATAATTTTTGCTTCAAAAAGTATATCTTTTTCTTTCAAACCGGAAGGATATCCACTTCCATCAATTCTTTCATGATGCTGTAAAATAATCTGAGCAACTGGTGAAAGAGCATTGATTTCCCTCAATATATTGTATGCCACTATTGGATGAGTTTTTATTATACTGAATTCCACATCTGATAATTTTCTTGGTTTTGTGAGTATTTCAGAAGGGACATTTATTTTCCCTATATCGTGGAGAAGACATGCCCAGATAAGAGTTTTTATTTTATCACTTTCCATTCCAAGTTCTTTTGCTATTGCTTCAGAAAGTTTTGCAACCCTTACTTGATGTCCTGCAGTATAGGGGTCTTTCACTTCGATCAATTTTGAAATTGCATAAATTGTGCCATTGAGAGTTTTTTCAATCTGAATATGTTCTTCCTTTAACTTTTCCTCATATTTTTTCCTTTGGGTAATATCCATTATTGTTCCCATAACTACTTTTCTTCCGTAATATTCAATGGCCCTTCCCAGTGCTTCCACCCATATACTTTTTCCATCACATCTCAATCCACGGAAGATATAATGTGCACTTTCCATTTCTCCACTCATTCTTTTTCTGATGTTTTCCGCAACTGTTTCTCTGTCCTCTGGGTGAGTAAATTCAAGAGGTCCTTTTTTCCATATAACGTCCTCTCTCTTACACTTAAAAATTTCACAGAATGCAGGATTAACATATAAAAATTTCTTTTCATCAAAAATATAAACTCCAACAAGAGAATTTTCAGCAAGTCCTCTGAAAAGTTCTTCTCTCTTTCTTATTTCCTCTTTCAATTTCAGTTCTTCTGTAATATCAGTTATGATTCCAATCTCTCCTTCAACCTTTCCATTTTTATCTTTAATCAATGAAGCAATTACTTTTCCAATTTTTTCTTCTCCGCTTTTTGTTCTGAACTTCACAGTGTAGAAACCTACATTCTCTCCTTTCAATCGTCTTTTAAATCTTTCCTTTATAAATTTCAGGGTTTCCTGTGAAAAGATGGTTGTTTCATAAAATTTTCTCCCTATAACTTCCTCTGGTTTATATCCAAGGAGCTCCTTAATTCTTTCATTAACTTCAAGAATTATACCGTTTCTATCAATAAGAGAGATTATTTCAGGTGAAAATCTGAATATTTTTTCATATCTTTCAGTAAGTTCTCTAATCTTCTTTTCCTTCTGGCTTTCTTTGACTACATGGGAAATTACAGCAGGAAGTAACTTTAGATAATGCTCTTCTCTGTCCTTGATGATATAATCTGAAACACCCTCTCTGAAGCATTCAACCGCAATTTCTTCATTTCCTTCAGAGGTTATAACTATCACCGGGATATCTGTAATTTTCAGTATATCTTTGACAGTCCCATCATCCAGAAGATAATCTGAGAGTATTACATCAAATTTTTCTTCTTTCAATACCTTTTTTGCTTCTGAAACAGAAGAAACGGTTTTACAACTACAAAAAGAGAGTTTTCTTGAACATACCTCTTTCAATGAAACTAACTCTACTTTTTTACTGCTTACAAATAATACTTTTATTGTTTTCTCCAACCAAACTCCTTTCTATCAGTTGTAAAAACTTCTATTAGATATAGAGAAACAAATCTCGCCTCTGATAACATTTTACCCCTTTTATCTAAAGTTAACAATATTTAAAGATATTTTGTCTCTCTCAAAAACTCAATATAACTCTTAATTCCTTCCTCAAGAGAGGAAAAATTTTCTGTATATCCTGCTTTTCTCAGTTTTTCTACTCTTGCTTCTGTAAAATACTGATACTGTCTTTTTATTCTCTCTGGCATTTCAACGTATTCAATTAAGGGGGTTTTTCCCAGAATAGAGAAAATAATATTTGCAACTTCATTAAAACTCCTTGCCTTTCCAGTTCCAACATTAAAAATACCGCTGACAGTAGGATTTTTCATAAAGAAGAAAATTACATTTATAACATCAAAGACACTTATAAAATCCCTCTTCTGTTCCCCATCTTTTATATTTTTTCTATAAGATTTGAAAAGTTTAATTTTCCCTGTTTTTACAATCTCATCATATGCTTTTGCCACGATACTTCTCATCTCACCTTTATGATATTCATTTGGTCCATAAACATTAAAAAACTTTAGACCAACAAATTTTCCTGTTAACTTATTACTTACAACCCACAGGTCAAATAAATGTTTCGATATTCCATAAAGATTTAATGGCTTCAATTTTAATGTAATTTCATCCTCATCCGAAAATCCATTCTCTCCGTCCCCATAAGTTGCAGCTGAAGAAGCATAAATAAACCTTATATTATTTCTCAAACACCATTCTGCAAGTATTTTTGAATAAATATAATTGTTTTCAATTATGTATTCAGCATTTGTCTCAACTGTGGAAGTACATGCTCCAAGATGAATGACAGCATCCACTCTTTCAATTTTATCCTTTTCAATCAATCTTAAAAATTCCCCTTTTTCAAAATAATCAGAAAATTTTTTATTTTTGAGATTTTTCTCCTTTCTTTCGTTCAGATGATCAACTACAAAAATATCTTCTATTCCTTCTTTATTCAATTTCCACAAAAAACAACTTCCTATAAAACCTGCTCCTCCAGTGAGAATAATTTTCATTTTATTACCTCAATTTTTTCCCTGTTGTGGCTTTTGAAATTGAAGAATATTTCACTCCTTTTAAGGATTTAAGAGAATTGTAAAGAGATTTTATTTTCTCCACGCTCCCTTTAACAGCAATTATTTCAAGGCAATTTTCTTTATCCATATGAACATGCTGAGTTGAAATAACAAATCGGTGAAAATTGTGTTGAATATCCATAATTTTTTCAACCAGTTCCCTTTTATGATGATTGTAAACAAGAACGATACAACCAGCCACTTCTTTTCCTTCTTCCCACTCTTCACTTACAAGTTCTTTTCTTATCAAGTCCCTTATGGCTTCAGACCTATTTTTATACTTTTCTCTTTTTATATAAGTGTCAAAACTTTTAAGAAGTCCTTTTTCCATTGAAACACCAAACCTCACTATTTTCTCCATTTTATTCCTCCATTTTACTTCTCTTCTCAAGTTTATTATAAAATAAGAACCATTCCCTGAAAGATTGTAAGAATAAAATAAAAGCAATTCCTTCAACGAAATATCTTGAAAATCCGCCGGTTTTGTCCGAAAAAACCTTTCCAAGAATCCCTATAATGAGCCCAATTGAAGAAAAAACTGCCCATAATCTCATTAGGTGAGAGTTATATTCATTCCAGGCATCTGCAGCACTTGTAATTGTGGGAGCATTTTCCAGTCCTCTGTATAAATACTGCAAACTTACCTGTGCTCCAAATCTGTTCATTGCTGCCACTATAATATTTACAGAGGCTCCATAAAAAATGTAATAAACCATAATTGTCATATCTGGCATAGAAGGGAAAAATGTTGCACCATATCCAATTGCATAAAGTGTGATGAAAAGGAAAAGATTATAAATTCTAAATGGCAATATATTTCTTTTACATTCATAAACAAGTTGTGATATTTCCTCTTTTGAAGGAGCTCTCTCTTCCTGTTTAATTCTATCATGAAGTAATTTGAATGATTTGTTGCAGGTATATCTTTTAAGATTTTCACTGAATATTTCTTTTAAATACTTCCTCAGTATATTTTCTGAACCAGGTTTTAAAACTTTCGTTTCCACAAATCTGTTAATTTCATCTATAAGATGAGAAATAACCTCTTCCCTGTTAATCGGAATAAGATTATCAACAAAATATCTTATCTTTTTCACCTCTTTTTCACCAATTCCAAGTTCACTTTTCAAAATTTCAATTACTTTTTCTTTATTATTCTCTTCTATAGCTGAGTAAATG
>JAGHCG010000159.1 GCA_021160565.1 bacterium
ATGTTCTAAAATATACCATGAAAGGAAAATAAATCCTTCAAGAGTTTTAAAAAGAATATATGGACCTTTTCTTCATTTTTCCAGTGGGAAAGAAAAACTGACTTTCCTTCCGAAACCTTTTGATATTTACAGAGGAAGGAAAAAAGAAGAAAAAATTCAGGAAGTGTATCTTTTAAGGCCCTTTGAAAGAAATACAAGAGTGTTTAAGCCGGAGAATACTAACAAACCAGAAGAGATTGATAACCTTGCAGTCTATTATGGGAGTGAAGAAGTTGAACCTTTTAAAGGGTTTGTTTCTCAGGGAGGGTTAAGGGATTGGCTTGAGGGAAGAAAAATAAATAAAGATGACATTAAAACACCACAGGAAATTTTTAAAGAGGAAAAAAGAGCAGGAATAAGACAGGATGTATCTGTTCATACTGTTGTTCAAGAAGATGGTCTATACAGAATTGATTTTATTAGATTGAAAGAAAACTGGAGTCTGGTTTTTTGGGCTGATTTTAACTATGAGGATAAAGATATGGAAAGAGTGAATTTAAAAAATGATGAAGATGTTGTTGAAATCTTCGATAGTGGTATGAAGGTTTTAAAGTTAGGCGGAGAAATGAAGACGGTCTGTTATAAGGTAGAAATAGATGAAAAGTTGCAGTTTTTCAAACTGTTTAAACAACCTAAATTAAAGAAGGGAGATGTTGTGAAAATATTGTTTTTGACACCCGGGATATATGGAAAGTTTGTTCCTCAAATAAGCGGAATTAAAATTATAGGCATGGTTTCGGATGACTACTTAAATGTTGGCTTGCATTCTTATTATCTTGGTAGATATAAGCTTATGAAAAAAGCTCTTCCACCCGGGACAGTTGTTTATGGAGAAATTGAGAGTGAGAAGGAGGTGGGAGATCTCTGGTTTTCTTCATCTAATGGTTTAAATGGGTTTATAGGTTCAAATTTGATAATTTATGGGAAGATGTAAAGATGAAAGAGTTTCACATCATTACTGTTGGGACAAGTATCATAACTAATGCTCAAAGACGGAAAATAGTAGGACTTGCTGGTAATGAAAAAGTAGCAGATGAGAGATTCTGGGAGGAGAAAATAGATAATCCAAATTTTATAGAAAAGTTAGTTGAATTTGTGAAGGAAAATCCTAAAAGCCATTCCGCAGAAATGAACACATTTTTAAGAGTAACTGAAAAGAAAAAAAATCAGGACATAAGTGTATATTTTGTTTCAACAAGAACAAAAATAGGAGAGCTTTGTAAAGTGGTTTTAGAGAAGTTCTTGAAGGAGAAAAAATATAATTTATTTACAGGATTTGAAATTTCGGGATATTTCTGGGAAAGTGCTTATTTTAACGAAAAATTTGCAAAGGATAGTTTCAAAAGGGACATCTCAGCACTTGTAGATAGATTGATGTATCTGGCAAATAAAAAGAAAGAAGAGGGCTTTAAAGTTTACTTTAACCCAACGGGTGGATTAAAGGCTCATGTTATTGCCTGTGCTTTAGCAGGTTTTTTAACAAATTCGGAGATTTATTACATGAATGAAGAATTTAAAGATATAGTATTTTTGCCATTTCTGTTGTATCTGCCGAAGGGAAAAGAGTTAGAGGTTTTAAACATTTTATCTAACAAAATTCTAAAGAGTGGAGAAGAGGCGAAGGCTTTTGTTAAAAAATATAAAAACGAAATTTATAGACTTAAAACTTACGGATTTATAGAGATTGATGAAGATGAAGGAGGTAGAGCTTTTCGGGTCAGGATAACCAATAAAGGTAAATTTTTATTTGAAGAGCTAAAAGGAGCAAAAAATGGATCTTTTAAGTAGCAAAAATTATGAGTTTAAATTGATAACTCCGCTCATAATGGCGGGGGCTGAAGAAAAAGGGATTGAGTTCAGAACGCAGTCTATCATAGGCATTTTAAGGTGGTGGTTTAGATTTTATAAGGCTTGTAAAGTTGAAAATCTTGGAAGATTAAAAGAGGTTGAGGAAGGAATTTGGGGTTCACAGAAAAAAGCTAAGAAGTTTTGGTTAAAGATTGAAAAATATCCCTTCGAGGAAAGTGATTATTATGCCTACCTTAGGATAAATGACAGAACCCGTGAAATAAAAAGACTTGCATTTAGACCAGAAAATAATACATTTTCCCTGTCTTTTAAATACTTTGGGAGTTTTGACAGTCAAGTTGAAGTTGAGAGAACCTTTAAGTTTCTCTCAACTTTCGGTGGTCTTGGTGCAAGATGGAGAAGGGGATTTTCAAGTGTCATGTGGACTGAAGCACTCTTCAGCGGGAGTAATTTAGACGAAATTATAGATGAGATTAAAAAAATTTTAGAATTAAATACTTTCAGGTTTGTTAATAACAATGATAACAACTTTGATCGATTTATGAATTTAAGAAATGCCTCAATTTATCTTATAAACCCAAAAAATAAATTTTGGAACAGCTGGACAGATGCTATGGATAGCTTAAGAGATAAGTTTTATAGGCCCTTAAAAAAAATGTTGGGGATAAAATTTGGCCGAGCAAGCCCTTTGATTATTCAAATAAAAAAATCTGGGGAGAATAATTATTTTGGTGTTTTACTTCTATGGGAAAAATGGAAAAAGTTTAATGATTGCGAAGAGTTTACTGAAAATTTCGCTAAAAAATCTTTCGAAATTAAAGACTTAAAGGTTTGTTAGGGGGTGAATTATGTTTAAAGAAAAAGCTATTTTAACCTTTTACGCAGAAACTCCCATTCATATGGGAGCAGGTCAATCAGTTTCTTATGTGGACTTACCCATCCAGAGAGAAAGACACACAAGCTTTCCAATTTTGTGGTCAAGCGGTATAAAAGGGGTAATAAGAGAGCAGGTAGAAAGAAAATGGGAGGATAAAGAAAGAGTTAATGTCATCTTTGGTC
>JAGHCG010000038.1 GCA_021160565.1 bacterium
ATTATAATGGACCTATTGATTATTATGTGGTTGAATTTGACAGAGAAAAAGGAAAATATCTTGCATTTCATAAGAAAAAGGAAATAATCAAGGAAATTGTTGGAAGAAAAGGAAAAATTCACAGTTCATTATATGAAAGTATGAGAAAATCCGGTATAAATCCTGAAATAATAATCCAGTTTGCAGAAATTTTTGCTTCAAAAGTTGATTTTTTCACTGATTGCCAGGAGGGAGATGAATTTGCTGTTCTGTGGGAGATATATAAGGATAAAAATGGGAAAATATTGAAGGATGTAAGAGTGATTGCTGGAAAATATAAAAATTCTGACCATACTTATTATGCATTTTACTTCAAACCAGAAAAAGGAAAAGGGAGTTATTATGATGAAAACGGAAAAAGTGTTGAAAGTGCTTTTCTCAGAGCCCCTCTGAATTACAGAAGGATTTCATCTTATTTTTCATACAGGAGATTTCATCCTATATTGAAGAGATACAGACCACATCTTGGTATAGATTATGCAGCTCCAAAAGGAACTCCTGTTTCTGCCATAGGAGACGGTACTGTAATTTTTGCTGGATGGACAACAAATGGTTATGGAATTGCTGTTAAAATAAAACATCCAAATGGATATATCTCTTATTATGGACATCTTTCAAAAATAAGAAAGGGAATAAGAAAAGGTAAAAGGGTAAGAAAAGGACAGGTAATAGGATATGTTGGTATGACAGGACTTGCAACAGGTCCACATCTTGATTTCAGATTGAAAAAAAATGGGAAATTTGTGAATTTTCTGAAATTAAGAATGCCACCTTCTTATCCTCTTGATAAAAAATACCTTCCTGAATTTGAAAACCTAAAAAAATTCTATCTTTCAAAATTTGAAGAAATACCCTCACCACACCCCGGGAGTGCTAATTCATTGAACTTCAATCACTTATCTTCTGGAAGTTGACTTTCTTCAACATTCAGTTTTGCCAGTGATTTGAATTCATTTTCAAATTTATCGAGGTAATCTTTTGCTTCTTCAAAATTTGTTCTTGTATACTTTAATTGAGTTGCTGCTCTTTCAAATTTTATTCTTAAATTCTCCAGAGTTTTACTCATTCCTTCAACACTTTTCAAAATATAAGAAGCGTTTCTTTCAATCGCTTTTCCTTTTAACCCAAGAAGTATCGTTCTCAGGTATGCGAATAAACTCTGGGGAGAAACTGGAAGAATTTTTTTCTTACTCCATGCATAGTTGAAAAGAGAACCTTCTTTATCTTCACAGATGAGCAAACTGTAAAATATAGTTTCGCTTGGAATATACATGAAAGCAAAATCAAATGTTCCCCTTTCTGGCTGGATATATTTTGTTATCTTCTCTATATGGTTTTTTACATTCCTTATAAATTCTGCTTTCATTTTCTCATATTCCTCTTCTGATGCTTCTACCATTCTTTTATAAGAATCAATTGGAAATTAGCATCAATGGGAATAAGTTTATCTTCAATTTTTATAACAACATCAACAACATCACTTGAGGAAATTCTGTACTGAGTTTCATAAATTTCTTTTGGCAAAAATTCTCTGAGCATATTTTCAAGTATCAATTCTCCAGTCCTTCCCTGAAGTTTTGGAGTTGTTAAAGCATTTTTAAGTTCTTCATTCAGTTTTCTCAATTCTTCAGTTGACCTGGTGATTTCTCCAATTCTTAAACTCAAATCTTTCATAAGTCCGGTGGTATCTGATAATCTTTTATTCAATTGCTCAAGTTTACTATCAAGATTTGAAGTCAGTTGATTTGTGCTTCCATTAATTGTGTTTGTTAGATTTTTCACAGTATCTGTTAAAGTTTGATGAACTTGGATTCTCAAATTTTCCATTTTTTTCTGAATATTTCCATCTGTCTGTCCAAGAGAAGTAAGAGTTCTCCCAACCTGATCCAATATAAGGTTTTCTGTTTTTCCCAGTATCTGTACTATCTGACTGTTAAGTTCATTACGGAGATTTAAAAGTTGTTCATACATTTCTTTTGATAAGGTGAAAATTTTATCTTTTAATTCCTGTTGTCCTGAAATAATTTCTTCGTCTTTTTTCTCTTCAGTTTCTTTTCTTCCAAGGATTAAAAGTATAATAATTAAAAGTAGTATAATCAAAATTGAAAGAAGGTTGTTCATAGTAATAAAATGATACCATTTGAAAAGAAAAAATGGAAATAGTAAAATTAGGCAATTTCCCACCACATATTCTGGTTAATTCATCTAAAAAAATTCATGGATGGTATCCAGGAAAGAGAGAATGTACTTCTGAAAGAATTCTTTTAAATCCATATATCGGATGTGATGTAGAGTGTTTTTTCTGTTATGCTTTAAGTTATCCCGGCAGATTCCAATCATTCAGAAAAGAAAGAGTTATTTTTGTATATGAAAATTTTGTGGAAAATTTAAAAACCCAGATTGAAAAATTAAATGTTGCCTTCTGCGGATACCTCTCCCCTGTTTCTGAACCATTTCAAACACTGGAAAAAATATACCATCTTTCAACCAAAACAATTGAATTGTTTGTCTCACTTAACATACCCATTGAATTCATTACAAAGGAAGTTATTCCAGATGAGGTTGTTGAATTAATTGAAGGGAAAAAACATTGTTTCGGTCAGATTTCAATTCTTACTTCAGAAGAAAAATTAAGGGAAAAACTTATGAAAAAGGGAGCATCTACGGAAGATTTATTCAGAAACATTGAAAAACTTGCAAAAAGAGGAATTTTTACAGTATGCAGAATAGACCCAGTAATTCCTTTCATTACAGATAATAAAGAAAATCTTAAAATGATAATAAAAAAAGCAGTTGATAGTGGAGCATCACATATAATTGCAAGTGTTATGGATATTCCCTCAACTATTTATGATGATGTACTTGGAGAAATAAGAAAGAGGTTTGGAAAATCAGTTGAAAACAAAATCAGAAAATTGTATGTGGAAAAAATAGGTTCATGGTATAATGCAAAAATAGATTATAGAAGAGATATTTTCAGTTTTTTGAGAAATGTATGCGATAAGGAAAATGTGAGTTTTGCTTTATGTATGGAATATGAG
>JAGHCG010000061.1 GCA_021160565.1 bacterium
AAACAATGGATTTTAAAAGGTTTTTTTGAAAATACAAAAACAAGGCCTGAAAAAAGTCTTGTTGTTGGATTAAGAAAAAAAGGTGGAAGGAATAATGTTGGAAGAATTACTGTTAGGCATAGAGGTGGAGGACATAAAAGGTTATACAGAATAATTGATTTTAAAGGAAGAGTTGGAATGGAAGCAAAAGTTGTAAGTATTGAATATGACCCCAATAGGACAGCAAGGATTGCTTTAATTCAATATAATGATGGAGTTAAAAGTTATATAATTGCTCCTGTTGGTTTGAAAGTTGGAGATAAAATAAAATGTGGAGAAAATGCTGAAGTTAAAATAGGTAATAGACTACCCTTAAAAAATATTCCTGAAGGTACACAGATTTTTAACATAGAACTTACTCCAGGAAAAGGCGGTCAGATTGCCCGTTCTGCTGGTACTCTTGCAACTGTGATGGTTAAAGGTGAAAAATATGCTCAGGTGAGATTACCTTCAGGAGAAGTGAGATTGTTTGACCTTGAATGTATGGCAACTATTGGCCAGGTGAGTAATCCTGAGTATAAATATATTTCTCTGGGAAAAGCAGGAAGAAAAAGATGGCTTGGAATAAGACCCAGAGTTAGAGGAGTGGCAATGAACCCTGTGGACCATCCTCATGGTGGAGGAGAGGGAAGAAGTAAAGGTCATCAATCAAGAAGTCCATGGGGATGGCCAACAAAGGGATATAAAACAAGAAAGAAGAGAAAACCATCAGATAAATTAATAGTGCAGAGAAGGAGTAAAAAGAAATGAGGTCCAAGAAAAAAGGTCCATATGTTGATAAGAAATTGTTGAAAAAAGTAATGAAGATGAGAGAGGAAGGGAGGAAAGATATTATAAAAACATGGTCAAGAGCTTCTACTATAATCCCTGAATTTGTTGGATATACTTTTGCAGTTCATAATGGAAGAACTTTTGTAAATGTTTATATTACTGAAAATATGGTTGGACACAGACTTGGAGAATTTGCTCCTACAAGAATTTTCAGAGGGCATGGTGCTCATACTGAAAGAGCAAGAGAGAAAACATAAAGGTGAGGAAAAATGGAAGTTGTAGCAAAAGCAAGATATGTGAGAATAAGTCCCAAGAAATTGAGAGAATTAAGAGAACTTGTTTTGGGAAAAGAAGTGAATTATGCAATTGATATTCTTAGAATGTACCAAAGAGAGGGTCAAAAATTTATATCAAGACAATAAAATCAGCAGTTGCAAATGGAAATCAAAAAGTAGAGGGTGCTGAGTGGAAAATAAAAAATATTCTGGTTGAGCAAGGACCGACCTATAAAAGATACAGAGCCGCTCCAATGGGAAGAGCGGTAATGGTGAGAAAAAGAACATCCCATCTGGTTGTTATTCTGAAAGAAATTGAAGGAGAAAAGCATGGGACAAAAAGTTAATCCTATTGGTTTAAGAATTGGGATAACTGAAAACTGGCGTTCAAACTGGTTCGCTGATAAGAAGAGTTTTAAGGATTTACTTAAAGAGGATATTTTGATAAGAGATTATTTGAAAAAAAGATATCCAAGAGGAACAATAAGCAGAATTGATGTTGAAAAAGTAAGGGATAAAATTATAATAAAACTTTATACAACAAGACCGGGTGTTGTTCTTGGAAGAAGGGGTTCTGAGATAAATAAAGTGAGAGATGAACTTTATTCAATGTTAAAGAAGCAGATAAATATAGATGTGTTTGAAGTCAATCCTCCTGGTCAGAGTGCTCAGTTTCTTGCAGATACAATAGCAATACAACTTGAAAGAAGAGTTCCACATAGACAGGCGATAAAGAAAGCAATGGCTCTTGCTTTACAATCTGGAGCAGAGGGAGTAAAAGTGAGAATTAGTGGGAGGATTGGTGGAGTGGAGATAGCAAGATCAGAACAGTATATACAAGGGAAAGTACCTCTTCATACTTTAAGAGCAAAAATTGATTATGCTACATCCACTGCTTTTACCAGGTCAGGAACTGTGGGAGTGAAAGTGTGGGTTTTCCTTGGAGAAGTTTTAGAGGAAAAAGAGAAGGAGGAAGAAGATGCCGTTGATGCCAAAAAGAGTTAAATATAGGAAAATGCAAAAGGGAAGATGTAAGGGAAAAGCATCAAGAGGGAATACTCTTTATTATGGAGATTATGGACTTCAGGTTCTTGAACCTGGATGGTTGACAAATGCTCAGATTGAAGCAGCAAGACTTGCTATTACTCACTATTTGAAATCAAGGGGTAAATTGTGGATAAGAGTGTTTCCTGATAAACCAGTAACAAAAAAACCTGCTGAAAGCAGAATGGGAAAAGGAAAAGGAGATGTTTCTCACTGGGTTGCAGTTGTACTTCCAGGAAGAATTTTATTTGAAATTGCTGGAGTGAGTGAAGACCTTGCAGTTGAAGCACTTAGAAGAGCATCCTATAAAATTCCCTTTAAGTCAAAAATCCTTATAAGAGATAAACTCATTGTTTAAAAACTTGATTTTTTTTGAAATTTATATATAATAA
>JAGHCG010000045.1 GCA_021160565.1 bacterium
ATACTTATCTCCTTTTTCATTTGCACCTCCAGTTCCTTTTATCTTACCTGAAGGTGCCCTATTTCGGGTAGATTTTTTCCTGTCTCAACGATATAATTTCGTATAGATTTATTATGTCTCAATTCGAGAACTTGACAGAAAGGAGGATATTAATAAAATGATAACACGAATTTTAAAAAAATAACACAAAAGAGAGGTGAGTGTGGGAAAATTAAAGTGGTGCTGGATGGTTTTAATTTTCTTTCTTTCAGGAAGTTTTTTGTTCTCTGAGGAGAAAGATTTAAAAGGAGAAGTCCAAAACTTAAAGAAACAGATAAAGATTTTACAGGAAAGGATTGTTCAACTTGAAAGTGAATTGAAAAAGAAAGAAGGTGGTGAGGAAGCGAATCTGATAGAAGGAATAAGTGTTGGTATCGGTGCCACTGGAATAATTCAGGGAACTGTAAATTCTGATGAGGATGAGACAGATGCTACAATTTCAGTGGATATTGAGTTTGAGAAAGAATTACAGAATTATGGAAAGATGTATTTACATCTTGAAGGAGGAAGTGGAGAAGGAATTGATAGAAAGGGATATTTTTTCTCTCCTGTTAATACAGATGCAGTTGGAAACGCAAATATTGATATAGCGGAATTGTGGTATGAACATTATTTCAGAAATTTAACAATTACTTTTGGAAAACTTGATCCAACATGTTATATTGACCAGAACAGGTTTGCAAATGATGAGACAACACAGTTTTTAAATAATACTTTCAAAAATAATCAAACAATAGAATTTCCAGACAACACTCTGGGGTTCCATTTTCTTTTTGATAATGAAAAATTTGAAATTGAGGGTGGTTTTCTTGATGGAGATGCTGACTGGAATGAAGTTTTCAATAACCTTTTTATATTTTTACAGTTTAATTTTAAACCAGAATTTGCTGAGAAAGAAGGAAACTATAGAGTTTATGGCTGGATGAACAATACTCCTCACACTGAATTTTTAAATCCTTCCGAAGACGATGAGAAAAATTATGGATTTGGGTTGAGTTTTGACCAGTTTCTTACAGAGAAACTTGGAATTTTCGGAAGGTTTGGATGGGAGAATGGAAAAGTGTCTGAAAATGAATATGGATGGAGTATCGGTATGAATATCTCGGGGAATTGCTGGGGAAGGAAAGAAGATAATGTTGGAATTGCTTTTGGTCAGAATATTTTCTCTGATGATTATAAAAAAGCGGGAAATTCAGGAAAAACTGAAAGTATTTTTGAAATTTATTATTCCTGGAAATTAAATGAACATCTTACAATTTCTCCAGATGTTCAGGTGGTGTGGAATGCAGGAGGAGAGGATAGAGATGCAATAGGTGTTTTTGGAGTTAGAGCACAGATTGATTTTTGACAGTTTTGGTGACATAAATTTTAAAATAGTAACGAGGAGGTAAAAATGAGAAAGTTCTTGTTCTGGAAAATAGTTTGTGGAATTTTCTTCTCTTTTGTAACTTTTTCCTTTGCTCACTTTGGGATGGTAATTCCTTCAAGTGATATTGTAGAAGAAAGAAGCAAAGCAGGAATATCTTTAAAAGTAATGTTTGCTCATCCCTTTGAAGGGGAAACTATGGAAATGGCAAAACCTTCCGAATTTGGTGTTTATTTCAGAGGAAAAAAAATAAATCTCATAAACCAGTTGCAGAAGAGAATTTATAAAATGTACAGTGATAAAAAAGGACATACTGGCTGGTTCCTCAACTACAGATTGAAAAGACCGGGTGATTACATATTTTACTGTAAACCCCAGCCATACTGGGAAGAAGCAGAGGACAAATATATTGTTCATTATACAAAGGTTATAGTTAATGGGTTTGGCCTCCAAGATTCCTGGGATAAAGAAATAGGTTTGAAGGCAGAAATTATTCCTCTAACAAGACCTTATGGAATTTACACAGGAAATACATTTAGAGGTCTGGTTAAAATAAATGGAAAAGTGTCTCCATTTTGTGAAGTTGAAGTTGAATATTACAATAAAGATGGGAAGGTAAAACCACCTTATGAATGTTTTATAACTCAGGTAATTAAAACTGATGCAAATGGAATTTTCACATATTCTTTCCCGAAAGCAGGATGGTGGGGATTTGCTGCTCTTGGAGAAGATACGAAAAAGTTGCCATATAAAGGAAAGATGAAGGAAGTGGAAATTGGGGCTGTTCTCTGGGTGAAAGTATATGATATGAAATAAAAATGCATATATCAGAAGGAGTTTTATCATTACCTGTTTTAGTTTCAGGAGATGTAATTGTAGCAGCAGGGACTTATCTTGGGATAAGAAGATTAGAAGAAAAAGATATACCTGAGGTTGCTATTCTTTCTGCTGGATTTTTTGTTGCTTCTTTAATTCATATTCCAGTAGGTCCTTCGAGTGTTCATCTTATTCTGAATGGTCTTGTTGGAATTCTTCTTGGATGGATAAGTTTTCCAGCAATTTTGCTTGCTTTATTTCTCCAGGCGATTCTTTTTCAATTTGGTGGACTTACAACCCTGGGAGTAAATACTGCCAATATGGCTTTACCCGCTGTTATTTGCTGGTATCTTTTCAGAAAAGGTGTGAGGAAAGAAGGTATTATTTTTGACATTTTCTCTTTTATGGCTGGTTTTTCTGGAGTTTTCTTTGGAGCAGTTTTTGTTGCTCTTTCTCTTGTTTCCACAGGAGAAATTTTTCTGAATATTTCAAAAGCAGTGATAGTTGCCCATCTTCCAGTTATGGTGATTGAAGGATTTATAACTCTTTTCATTCTAAAATTTTTAAAAAAAGCAAAACCTGAAATATTGGAAATAAAGGGGAGATAAAAATGAAAAAGTTGCTCATTTTCTCTTTTCTGTTTCTTGCTTTCTCCCTTTATGCTCACAGAGTTGATATTTTTCCTTATATTGAAGGGAATAAATTGATGGTTGAATGCTATTTCAGCGATGGAACACCTGCGAAAAACTGTAAGGTTGAAATATACAAAGGAAAAGAGAAAATACTGGTGGGAAAAACTGATAATGAAGGAATTGCTTCTTTTCCCATAGACAAAATAAAAGGTGAAGTGAAAATAGTTTTGGTTGCCGGTATGGGACACAGAGCAAAAACAATATACAGAATGGAAGAGGAAGAAAAACCTCAGATGGTGGAAGCACCACAGATAGAAAAGAAAGAGAATGTTGTAGAGAAAGTTAAAGAGGGAAAAGAAAAATATTTTGATGAGAAAGAAATTGAGAGGAAAATTGAACTGGCAGTTGAGAAAAGTATAAAACCCCTTATAAAAATGATGGAAGAGGAAAAAAGAAGAATAAAATTTTCAGAGGTTGTTGCAGGGATAGGCTATATTCTTGGAATTTTTGGAATAATAGCGATTCTTTACAGAAAAAAATGATTGATACAAAACTTCTTGAAAGCAGAAATTTCCTTAAAGAAATGGACCCGAGATTGAAAATCATAAGCGGTTTTCTCTATTCTTTTATTGTTGCTGTGGAAAAGAAGTTCTTATTTCTGATTTATCTTTCTGCTTTGCCTCTTTTTCTTATAATTTTTCTTCCTGATATAAAAAATCTTTTCAAAAAACTTATTCCTGTAAATGTTTTCCTTCTTTTTCTGTGGATTCTGATACCTTTCACATATCCAGGGGAAAAAACTTCTTTCTTTTTTTTAAAACTGTCAGAAGAGGGGATTAGATACTGCTGGATGATAACTTTAAAAGCAAATTTAATAGTGATTACCACAACCCTTCTTCTTTCCACTTCTCCTTTTCTTCATATTATTCATGCCCTCCATCACTTAAAACTCCCTGAAAAACTTGTCAATCTTTTTTACTTTTTTTCAAGATATATCCCTGTCCTGAATAGAGAAACGACAAGATTAAGAATTTCCATGAAGGCAAGAAGTTTTATTCCTAAAACTTCTATCCATACCTATAAAACATATGGAAACCTTGTTGGAATGATAATTCTCAATTCATATAATAGGGCAGGGAAAGTTTATACAGCAATGAAAGCGAGAAGTTTTTCTGGGACATTCTGGACAAAAAATCATTTCATCTGGAAGAGAAAAGATAATATAACCTCTTTAATTTTCACTCTCTATTTTGTAACTTACTTTATACTAAAATGGCTCCAATAATAATCCTTGAAGATATTTCAATTGAATATCCTGAAAGAGGGAAAGTACTTGATGGAATCTCTCTTAGTGTAAATAAAGGAGAAAAAGTTGGAATAAAAGGAGCAAATGGGACTGGCAAAACAACACTTCTTCATATTATAGATGGACTTTTGACACCGGATAATGGAAAAATCTTTCTTTTTGGGAAGGAAATGAAATCAGAAGAGGATTTCAGGGAAGCAAGGAAAAAAATCGGGTTTCTTTTTCAGGACTCAGATGACCAGCTTTTCTCTCCCACTGTGGAGGATGATATTGCTTTTGGTCCATTAAACCTTGGATGGGAAAGAAAAAGAGTAAAAGAAAAAGTAGAAGAAGTAATAAAAGAATTTGGACTGGAGAACTTAAGAAAAAGATTTTCACATACACTTTCTTACGGAGAGAAAAAAATAGTGGCAATAGCAACTGTTGTGGTGATGGAACCAGAAATTTTCCTTTTTGATGAACCAACTACTGCCCTTGATGAAAAAACAGAAAGAAAAATTAAAGATTTTATCCTTCAACAAAAAGAGAAAACTTTTATTATAGTGTCCCATCAGGATAATTTTTTAAAAGAAGTATGTAATAGATTGTATGAACTTAAGAATGGAAAAATCACCCCTATTCCTTCATAAGTTCTTGGTTTTCAATTGCTTCTCACCCCCGGGGTGTGTCAGGGAGATTTCTTGGTAAGAGCATTGAGGATGAGATAGGCAACAATTACAAATATTATAAGGAAAGCCAAACTCCATATAAGAATTTTCCATGGGAAATGAGGATATTCTTCTTTGTATTTCTGTTCATAATAACTTCCAACAATTTCTGCTATTTCTTCCGGCGATTTACCTTTCAGTCTTTCTTTCCACTCTTCAGAGTTGAAGTCCGGTTTCTCCATGGGTTCCTGGAGTTAATTTTTCACTCTCTGGTTCTTCAATAGGCGTTTCTGTGGTCAATATTTCAGAAAATTTTTTTATAGTTGTATCAATCTTTTCTTTAATCAAATCAATTTCTTTTTTCTTATTTTCCCACTCTTTTGCTATTTCTTTTAATTGTTTTTTAAATATTTCTTTTTTAGCAGTGGCTTCCTTTTTTGTAATAATGAGTTGTTTTTCAAGTACATCGATTTCCTTTTCAAGCAATTTTATTTTGTTTTCTTGAAATTTATACCCGGAATAAAACCCTCCTGCAAAGAACAGCAAAAGAAAAATGAAGATAAAAGTAATTTTCATTTTTTACCCCTTGTGTTATAATAGTATATCAGAAAAAGTTTTTCAAATCTAAT
>JAGHCG010000200.1 GCA_021160565.1 bacterium
ATAGAGAACAGATGAAACCACTTGTGAAAAATACAGCCATTTATTTAAATAAAGAGATTGATAAAGGAAAAAAAATTCTTGCTGAAGGAGCACAGGGGACTTTTCTTGATATAGATTTTGGAACTTACCCATATGTGACTGCTTCTAATCCAATTTCCGGTGGAGCATGTGTTGGACTTGGAATTCCTCCAACAAAAATAAAAAAAGTTATTGGAGTTGTAAAAGCATATACAACAAGAGTTGGGATGGGACCTTTTCCCACTGAGATAAAAGGAGAATTTGGTGAAAGACTTAGAGAAGCGGGAAATGAATATGGAGCAACGACAGGAAGACCAAGAAGATGTGGATGGTTTGACAGTGTACTTGTTAAATTTGCATGCTGTGTAAATGGAATAGATGAACTTGCTATGACAAAACTTGATGTTTTAAGTGGTATTGAAAAAATAAAAATTGGTGTTGCTTACAGATATCAGGGAAAAATTTATGAAGAATATCCTCTCAATCCAAAAATCTTTTCAAATTGTGAGGTTATTTATGAAGAAATGGATGGATGGGAAGATGATTTAAGTAAAGTAAAGGATTATTCAGACCTTCCTGATGCTGCTAAAAAATATATTGAAAGGATTGAGGAACTTGTGGGGGTTAAGATTTCAAGAATTTCAGTGGGTTCATCAAGAGAACAGACAATAACAAGATAAATTTCCCAAATTCATTGACTCTCAACGCTTCTAAATCTGGAGGTTTAGCCTCGGGGATATAATTGATTTTTGTTTCTAATTTTAATATAATGAAGTAAACGTTTTGTTGAAATAATACAGGAGATGAAAATGAAAGGAGCAGAGATTTTTGTGGAAGCACTGAAAAGGGAAGGAGTGGAAGTTATTTTTGGTTATCCAGGTGGAGCAGTTTTACCTCTATGTGATGTTCTTTATGATAGCGGAATAAAATTTATTCTTACAAGACATGAACAGGGAGCAGCACATGCAGCAGATGGGTATGCAAGGTCATCAGGAAAAGTGGGAGTTTGTCTTGCTACTTCAGGACCAGGAGCAACCAACCTTGTAACAGGTATTGCCACTGCTTATATGGATTCAGTTCCAGTTGTTGCAATTACAGGGCAGGTAGCGACTCATTTAATTGGAAATGATGCTTTTCAGGAAGTTGATATTACAGGAATTACAAGACCGATTACAAAGTACAATTATCTGATAAAAAATGTGAATGATATAACAAGGATTGTTAAAGAAGCGTTTTATATAGCAAAAACAGGAAGACCAGGACCGGTTCTTATAGATTTTCCTGTAAATATACAGAGAGAAGAGGCAGAATTTAATTATCCAGAAAAAATTGAAATTAGAAGTTATAAACCCACTGTTGAAGGTCATCCTTTACAGATTAAAAAAGCATGGGATTTAATAAAAAATTCAAAAAAACCCCTTATCATTGCAGGAGGAGGAGTAATAATTTCAGGTGCCTGTAAGGAATTGAAAAAATTTGTTGAGAAAACCGGAATTCCGATTACCTTTACTCTTATGGGTCTTGGAAGTCTTGATGTTGAACATCCTCTTTCTCTTGGAATGCTTGGAATGCACGGGACAAAATATGCCAATTATGCTGTAGTGGAAGCAGACCTCATTATTTCTGTGGGGTGCAGGTTTGATGATAGGGTTACAGGGAAGATAGAGAATTTTGCTCCTGAAGCCAAGATAATCCATATAGATATTGACCCTTCTGCAATAAGCAAGAATGTCGAGGTTGATGTTCCAATAGTTGGAGATGCAAAAAAGATACTTGCCAGACTTATAGAAAAAGCAGAAAAACTTGATATAGAAAACTGGAGAAAGAAGATAGATGAATGGAAGAAGAAATATCCATTGAAATATGAAAAGAATGAATTGAAACCCCAGTACATTATTGAGAAAATATCTGAACTTACAAAAGGAGAGGCAATAATATGTACAGAAGTTGGACAGAATCAGATGTGGACAGCACAATTTTATAAATTTAAAAAACCAAGAACTCTTATAACTTCTGGCGGACTTGGAACGATGGGATATGGATTTCCAGCATCTATTGGTGCTCAGGTTGCCAATCCTGATAAAATTGTTATTGATATTGCAGGCGACGGAAGTATTCAGATGAATATTCAGGAACTTGCTACTGCTGTTTATAATAAAATCCCTGTAAAAATAATAATCCTTAACAATGGTTATCTTGGAATGGTAAGACAGTGGCAGCAGTTATTTTATAGAAGAAGATATGCATTTACCTCTCTTATTGATGCTCAACCAGATTTTGTTAAACTTGCTGAATCTTTTGGTGCTTATGGATACAGAGTTAGTACTACTGAAGAATTTGATAAAATTATTAAAAAAGTTCTTAAAGAAAAGGAAAAACCTGTGATTGTTGATTGTAGAATTGAACCTGAAGAGAATGTCTTTCCAATGGTTCCTGCTGGTGCTTCTCTTGACCAGATGCTTGATGGAATTGCTTAAAGTTAATGGAGGGAAATTATGAAGAAAAATAATGAAATCAGTCCTCATATTATTTCTTTAACTGTTGAAAACAGATTTGGAGTTCTTGCAAGAATCTCAGGTCTTTTTTCAGCAAGAGGTTATAACATTGACAGTTTATGTGTTGCAGAAACACATGACCCCACAATTTCAAAAATTACACTTGTTGTGAAGGGAGATAAAAAAATACTTGAACAGATTTATAAACAGTTGAACAAACTCATTGATGTTATAAAAGTTCAGGATTTAACAGGAACTGATTTTATAGAGAGAGAACTGGCTTTGATTAAAGTAAATACTGCTACCTTTACAGAGAGACAGGAAGTTATGCAACTTGTCAATATTTTCAGAGCAAAAATTGTTGATGTTGGAAAGAAATCCCTTACAATTGAACTTGTTGGAAGTGGTTCAAAAATTCAGGCAATGCTTGAACTTCTAAAGTCCTTTGGTATAAAAGAACTCATCAGAACAGGGAAAATTGCTATTTCAAGAGAATTTGGAAAAACGAAAAAAGGAGGATAACATGGCAAAAATTTATTATGATAAAGATGCTGACCTGAATGTTTTGAAAAATAAAAAAGTGGGAATAATTGGATATGGAAGTCAGGGGAGAGCACATGCTTTAAACCTCAGAGACAGTGGAATTGAAGTGGTTGTAGCAGAACTTGAAGGAACATCAAATTATGAGAAGGCAAAAGGAGATAATTTCCAGCCAAAATCTGCTTCAGAGGTGGTAAAAGAATGTGATGTTATTATGATGCTTGTTCAGGATAATGTTCAGCCCTTTGTTTATAAACAGGAAATTGAGCCAAATTTATCAGAAGGGAAAGCCATGGGATTTGCACATGGATTTTCAATTCATTTTGCTCAGATAGTTCCTCCCAGAAATATAGATGTTTTCATGGTTGCTCCAAAGGGTCCAGGAGACCTTGTAAGGGAACAGTTTTCTCAGGGACAGGGAGTTCCATGTCTTGTTGCTGTTTATCAGGATTATACTGGAAATGCTTTAAAAATAGGACTTGCTTATGCAAAAGGACTTGGTGGAACAAGATGTGGAGTGGTTGAAACAACTTTTAAAGAAGAAACTGAAACTGACCTTTTTGGAGAACAGGTTGTTCTCTGTGGAGGAGTTACCTCTCTTATTAAAGCAGCTTTTGAAACTCTTGTTGAAGCAGGTTATCAGCCAGAAGTTGCTTATTATGAAACATGCCATGAGTTAAAATTGATAGTTGACCTGATAATAGAAAGAGGAATTCAGGGAATGAGGAAAGTTATAAGTGATACAGCAGAATATGGAGATATGACAAGAGGACCAAGAGTGATAAATGAAAAAGTTAAAGAAGAAATGAAAAAAATTCTTAAAGAGATTCAGAGTGGAGAATTTGCAAGAGAATGGATACTGGAAAATAAAGTTGGAAGACCTGTCTATAATGCTCTTTCAAGACAGGCAGAGGAACATCTCATTGAAAAGGTCGGGAAGAAAATGAGAGATATGATGCCATGGCTTAAGAAATGAGATTATTTGTTGGAATAAGAATATCAGAGGAAATAAAGAAAAAACTGGAGCAGGTGGAAAGAGAATTGAAGGAGAAAATAAAAGAAGCAAAAATTGTCTTACCTGAAAACTTACATCTCACTCTGAAATTCCTTGGAAATGTGGAACAGCACAGAGTTGAAGAAATAAATCGTACACTTGAAGAAATTGCAGGAGAGTTTGTCCCTTTTACTATAAAATGTTATGGAATGGGTGCTTTCCCTTCAGAGAAGAAAATAAGGGTTTTATGGGTGGGAGCTTCAGCGGATAAAAATCTGATAAAATTGAATAAAAGAATAGAGGAGGAACTTGAAAAAATTGGTTTTTTGAGGGAAAATAAATTTAAGGAACATATTACAATTGCAAGGTTTAAATCAATCCCGAATTTAAAACATTTACGTGATTTTATAGATAAATATAGAGAAAGTGAATTTGGAGAGTTTGAAGTGAATGAGTTTGAATTAATAAAGAGCGATTTAACACCAGAAGGACCAATTTATACCACACTTAAAAAATTCAAATTCAGGGGGTGAAAAATATGGATAAAGAAAAAGCTCTTGAACTTACAATAAGCCAGATTGAGAAAGAATTTGGTAAAGGTTCAATTATGAGACTTGGAGAGAAAGCCCACATTGAAGTTGAGGCAATTCCAACAGGTGCCATTTCTCTTGATATTGCTCTTGGAGTTGGTGGAATACCCAGAGGGAGAGTTACAGAAATTTTTGGTCAGGAAGCAAGCGGGAAAACCACAATTGCACTTCATGTTCTTGCAGAAGCACAGAAAAGAGGAGGGCAGGTTGCTTTTATTGATGCTGAACATGCTCTTGACCCTTCCTATGCAAAAAATCTTGGAGTTAACATTGATGATATGCTTGTAAGTCAACCTGATACAGGAGAACAGGCTCTTGAAATAGCAGAGGCACTTATAAGAAGCAATGCAATAGATGTTGTTGTGATAGATTCAGTGGCAGCTCTTGTTCCAAGGGCAGAACTTGAAGGAGAAATGGGAGATAGTGTAATGGGACTTCAGGCAAGGTTGATGTCTCAGGCATTGAGGAAACTTACCGGATATATAAGTAAATCAAAAACAGCAGCAATTTTTATAAATCAGGTAAGAGAAAAAATAGGAGTATTTTTTGGAAATCCTGAGACCACTCCAGGGGGTAGAGCACTTAAATTTTATGCTTCTGTGAGGATGGAAGTGAGAAAAGTTGAAAGTATAAAAAGTGGTTCAGATATTGTGGGAAACAGAGTTAAAATAAAAGTTGTTAAAAATAAAGTTGCTCCACCTTTCAAAGAAACACTGATTGAAATTTATTATGGAAAAGGAATAAGTAAAGAAAGTTCTCTCATTCAGGCAGCGCTGGAATACAAAATAATGGAGAAGAAAGGGAGCTATTACTATTATGAAGGAAAAGCAATTGGGCAGGGACTTGAAAATGCAATAAAAACTTTAAGTGAAAACAAAGAACTCTTTGAGGAAATAGAAAATAAAGTGAAAGAAAAGGCAGGATTAATTAAAGAAGAAAAAGAAGGGGGTAGAAAATGAAAGAAATAAGAATTGGACTTGTTGGATATAAATTTATGGGGAAAGCTCATTCCCATGCATACAGAGATGTAAGAATTTTCTTTGACCTTCCTGTTATCCCTGTTATGAAAGTTATATGTGGAAGAAGTGAAGAACCATTGAAAATAGCAAAAGAACGGTTTGGGTGGGAAGAATATGAAACTGATTGGAGAAAATTGATAGAGAGAGATGACATTGATATGATAGATATTGCCACTCCACCGAATGCTCATAAAGAAATAGCAATTGAAGCCGCAAAAGCCGGAAAGATTGTTTTCTGTGAAAAACCACTTGCAGCAAAAATTGAAGATGCTTATGAAATGCTTGAAGCAGTGGAAAAATATGGAGTTAAACATGCTATATGTTTTAATTATAGAAAACTTCCAGCCATCGGTCTTGCCAAAAAACTTATTGAGGAAGGTAAACTTGGGAAAATATACCATATGAGAGCAGTTTATCTTCAGGACTGGATTGTTGACCCTGATTTTCCACTTGTATGGAGATTGCAGAAAGAAGTTGCTGGAAGTGGAGCCCATGGAGACCTGAATGCTCACATTATTGATATGGCAAGATACCTTGTTGGAGAATTTGATGAAGTAATTGGAATGAGTGAAACATTTATAAAAGAAAGACCACTTTTGAAAGAAACAGGTGCTTTAGAAACAGGACTTGAAGATAAAGAAAAAAGTGAAGAAAAGGGAGAAGTCACTGTTGATGATGCAACTCTTTTCCTTGCAAGGTTTAAAAACGGAGCAATGGGTTCTTTTGAAGCAACAAGGTTTGCTCCAGGAAGGAAAAACTATCAGAGATTTGAGATAAATGGAAGTAAAGGAAGTATAGTATTTAATCTTGAAAGATTAAATGAACTTCAATATTTTAATAGAGAAGACCCTGATTATTCTCAGGGATTTAGAACAATTATAGCCACAGAACCATCCCATCCCTATGCAGGGAACTGGTGGCCAGCAGGTCATATTATTGGGTATGGAGAGGCGTTTGTTAATATGGTAGCGGATATATTCAATTCTATAGCAAAGGATGAAAATCCCTCTCCCAATTTTGTAGATGGTGTTAAATGCCAGGAAGTTCTTGAAGCAGTGGATAAATCTATTCAGGAAAGAAAGTGGATTAAAGTAAAAGAATAAAAACTTTTCTTCAGGAGGAGCATCTAAATAATAAAAGGAGGCCAAAATGAGAAGGAGAGAGATTGCATTGAGTTTTCTGGTGGGATTGTTAATCGGGACTTTTCTTCTTGGAGGTTATAAAGTTTCAACCAGGTCTAAGGGAGAAAAGGATGTTTTTACTCCTGTCGAACTTACAGCAGCCAATAATGAAGCAGTTTCTTTACAGAATGCTTTTGTAAGAGTGGCAAAAATGGTAAAACCAGCAGTTGTTCAGATTACTACAGAAAAGGTGGTTACTTATAGATACTGGGACCCCTTTGGTGATCTGGAAGAGTTTTTCAGGTCTCCTTTGGATGAATTTTTTGGATTTCCAAAGAGAAAAAGACAGCCAAGAACATTTAAGAAGAAACAGGAAGGGCTTGGTTCTGGATTTATTGTTGATGAAAAAGGGTATATTCTTACAAACAATCATGTTATTGAGGGAGTTGATAAAATATATGTGAAACTCTTTAATGATGAGCATAAATATCCTGCAAAAGTTATAGGAGCAGACCCCAAGACAGACCTTGCTCTTATAAAAATAAATGTGAGAAAGTCGCTTCCAACAGTTATCCTGGGGGATTCTGATAAAATTGAAGTTGGAGAATGGGTAATGGCGATTGGAAATCCAATGGGATTGGCAGAAACAGTAACAGTTGGAGTTATAAGTGCTAAGGGAAGAAGTGGCTTTGGAATTACTCAATATGAAGATTTTATTCAGACAGATGCAGCAATTAATCCGGGAAATTCAGGAGGTCCACTTGTAAACATAAAAGGAGAAGTTATAGGAGTGAATACCTTTATCATTGCTCCTTATGCTGCACAGAATATTGGTTTTGCAATTCCAATAAATCTGGCGAAACAGGTGTTTTCTCAATTAAAAGAAAAAGGAAAAGTAATAAGGGGTTATCTTGGTGTATGGCTTCAACCTCTTAATGAAGAACTTGCAAAATCATTTGGTTTAAAAGAAGTAAAAGGAGCACTTGTTGCACAGGTTATAGAAGATTCACCAGCAGAAAAAGCAGGAATAAAGGAAGGAGATATTATAATAAAATTTGATGGAAAAGATGTAAAAGATGTGAGAGATTTGCAGATGAAAGTTGCAAATACTCCTGTTGGGAAGAAAGTTTCTGTTGTGGTCTGGAGAGATAAAAGAGAAAAAGTTTTGAAGGTTGTTGTTGGAGAAATGCCTGAAGAAGAAAAAATTGCTTCAAGAACAGGAGAAGAACTCTGGAGAGGAATGAAAGTTTCTTCAATAGATGAGGAAACAAAAAGTAGATTTGGAATTGAAGGAAAAAAAGGAGTTGTTGTTATATATGTTGAACCTGGAACACCTGCTGAAGAAGCAGGAATTGTTCCAGGCACAGTTATCAGAATGATAGATAATTACAAAATTTCCTCAATTTCAGATTTTAACAAAGTCATAAGAAAAATTCCTGAAAAGAAAAATGTACGTTTATGGATAATTCAGAATGGTCAGGGAAGGTTTGTGATTTTGAAAGGTGAAGAATAAAGAATTATTTTCAATTGCTTTAAAGTTACTTTCCAGAAAAAGTTATTCAGAAGGAGAAATAAGAGAAAAGTTGAAAGAGAAAGCAGGTGAAGAGGAAATAGAAACTATTATAAAAAAACTGAAGGAATTAAAATATATAAATGACGGAGAACTCGCACAGAAAATTGTTGAAGATTGTTTTAAAAGAAATAAAGGGTTTCACTATATAATCAATCAACTCTTCAGAAGGAAAATTCCCCAGGAGATTATAAAAAAGATTGAAGAGAATTTTGATTATGAAAGAGAATTTAAAATAGGAGAAGAAGTTTTCCTGAAAAATAGAAATAAAAATTTCTCCACAATTTTATTGAATTTGAAAAGTAAAGGATTTTCGTATAAAAC
>JAGHCG010000113.1 GCA_021160565.1 bacterium
AATTTACTATCACTGAATTTTCTCTTATTACTGTTTCGGAGAAAATTATTGAATTCTCAATTTGTACATTTTCTCCAATATATACTCCATCTCCTACGATAACTTTTCCTGAAAATTTACTTCCTCTTTCAACAACTGAATTTTTACCAACAACAAGTTTTCCTTCAATCTCTATATTTTCGGAAATTACCGCTGTTTTATCTGCTTCTAAATTTTCTCCAGAACTTTTATATTCAAGTTCAATTTTTCCATCAAGAACATCAAAATTTGCTTTTTTAAATTTATCAATTGTTCCAACATCAAGCCAGTATCCATAATGAACATAACCAAACATATCCTTCCCTTTCTCAAGTATTTGAGGAAATGTTTCCCTTTCTACTGAAACTTCTTTACCTTCTGGAATCTCTTCAAGTACTTCTGGATTGAAAACATAAACCCCTGCATTGATTGTATCTGAAACTATTTCATCTGGTTTGGGTTTTTCAACAAATTTTTGAATTTTCATATTTTCATCTGTAATCACAAGACCATAGGCAGAAGGATTATCTACCTTCACCAGTCCTATTGTAACATACGCATTTTTTTCTTTATGTAAACTCATTATTTTTTCAAGATTAAAATCAGCAAGGATATCTCCATTGAAAACAAAAAAAGGTTCTTTCCCTTTCAAAAATTTATATGCGTTCCTTATACCACCTGCTGTTCCTAAGGGTTTTTTCTCAAAAGAAAGATACGGTTTCAATCCCATCTCTTTTGCAATTCCCAGTATTTTTTTAAACTCCTCCCCTTTATAACCAACTCCAAGTATTACTTCTTTAATATTGTATTTTTTCAAAAGTGCAAATTGATACCTTATAAAAGGAATATTCACCACTGGAAGAAGAGCTTTTGGTGTGGTTATAGTAAAAGGTCTCATTCTCGTTCCAAGTCCACCGAGCAACAAAAGTGCCTTCATTTTTGCCTCCTTGAAAAGAAAGAATAAATGGCAAGTATAAACATACTAATATAAATTTTACCAGATAAGTAATTGAATTGTAAAGATTTTCACTTTCCCCTTCTTTTATTGCTCGGAGAAGAAAAATCTGAAATTTCTCTTCTCTCTAACCCCATTTGTACACACCCCGGGAGTGAGAAGCCTCTGTGTATCAAGAACTTAGGTCTTCCATTATGAGTGCTTTAATTTTATTCAATTCTCTCTGGTAAGAAATTCTATCGTGCACAAAATTCCTGTATTCCTCCGGCGAACTCTCAATAAATTCTTCAAACTCACAATTTCCTTTCTCTCCTAAGTACTCCTTATAGGAAGAAAACTTCCATTCTTCGGGTTTATCCACTATAAAAGCAGTTACAGGATTTAAATGAATATATCTGGTGAGATGGAGAAGTTGCTCACTACTTTCCACTTTAACATTTTTAAACCTTGGTTCCCAGAGAGGTCCCTTTCTTTTATATTTTTCATTAAAGTATCTTGCATAACTGTTCAGGACTTTTCCTGTATAAATGGAAATTCCTTTTTCTTCTACTTGCTGAAGAACTAAATGGATATGATTAGGCATCAGACAATAACATATTACTTTAACCAGTTTTTCTCCAGTTTGAGGAAGAAACTGATTTTGTGATTCTGATTTTAATCTTTTCAAATATTCTGAGAGTCTTAAAGAAGGTCGAGAATATACATAATAGAAAAGGGTTATTTCCATCCTTCTGTAATCGTTATAGTCTTTGAAAATTGTTCTACTTTCAATCGCTCTGGAAAAAACATGGTATATTTCTCCACTTACCAAAAAAGGATATCTCACCACCATATTTTTTTTATTATAATTCAACTGAAAATTATTCGTCAATTACTGCACCCCGGGGGTGAGAAGTTCTTGATTTTCAATTGCTTCGCACCCCCGGGGTGAGGTTGAAGAAGTGGAGGGAATTGGTAAAGATAATTTCAGAAATTTTTTCAAGATTTACTCCTTTTAATTCTGCTATTTCCTTAATAATGTATTTTACAAACATGGGTTCGTTTCTTTTCCCTCTGAAAGGATGTGGAGAAAGGAAAGGAGCATCTGTTTCTGCCATAATTTTTTCCACAGGATAATTTTTTGCCACTTCTTTTACTTTCAATGCGTTTTTAAAAGTAACTATTCCTGTGAAAGAAATATAAAATCCCCTTTCTTCACAATATTTTTCAAGTTCTTCATCTCCATCAAAACAGTGGAAAACAATCTTTTCCGGCAAATCACTTTCTTCAAGGATTTTTATTAAATCTTCTTTACTTTCTCTCTGGTGAATTATAAGAGGGAGGTTTAATTTTCTGGCTATCTCTATTTGTGCTTTAAAAAATCCTTTCTGTTTTTCTTTAATTATTCCAGAGTAATGATAGTCAAGACCGGTCTCACCTATTGCAACAACTTTTTTATTTTTTGCAAGAGTTTCCATTTCATTCAGAGCATTTTCAGAAGAATTATTTACCTCGGAAGGGTGTATTCCAGCAGAAGCATAGATAAACTCATATTTTTCAGCAAGTTCAATTGCTTTTTTTGTAGTTTCAACATCAATTCCAACATCAACAATATAAACAACTCCCATATCTTTTGCTCTCTTTATAACTTCCTCTCTATCTCTATCAAAATGAGAAAAATCAATATGACAATGAGTATCAAAATATTTCACTTTTCGCTCCTTCTTTCCAAGGCTAAACCTTTTCTTCAAAGAAGAGACCAGTAAAGCGCCAAGGTTTAGTTTTTTATTTTTAAAGAAAAATCAAGAGATTTCGCTGAATGAGTAATAGAACCAACTGAAACTCTATCCACAGGTAATTCTTTTATCTCCTCAATATTTTCAAGGTTTACATTCCCACTCCATTCTATCTCAACATTTTTTCTTTTCTCTCCAAGGAAATTCAAAAATTTACTTAAATCTTCTTTCTCTGCATTATCAAACATTATTATATCTGCTCCTGCTTCAAATCCCATTTTTGCCTCTTCAAAATTTTCCACTTCTATTTCTATCTGAAATTTTCCTCTACTCTTTTCTCTGGCTTTTTTCACTGCAAGAAAAACCGCATCTTCTCTCCCAATATTTTCTTTTTTCATAAGGGCAGTAATATGATTCTCTTTTATCAAAACCATATCAAACAAACCAAACCTGTGATTTTCTCCACCACCTACTTTTACAGCATATTTTTCCAGAATTCTCAAATTTGGTGTTGTCTTTCTTGTATCATATATTTTAACTTTATTTCCTGTTTTTCTCACAAATTTCCGTGTTTCTGTGGCTATTCCAGATAAACGCTGAATAAAATTCAGAGCAACCCTTTCTCCTGCAAGAAGTTCTCTAAGAGGTCCACAAATTTCAGCAACAATTTCATTTTTTTTAATTTCTTCTCCATCTTCAAAAAAGAAATTAAATGTAAAATGAGATGAGAGAAAATAGAAAACTTTTTTAAAAATATCAATTCCACATATTACTCCTTCTTCTTTAGAAATGAGATTTGCTTCTACCTGAAAATTTTCTGGAAATAGAAAAGATGAAGTTATATCCCCTTTTCCAATATCTTCAGCAAGTGCCTTTTTTATAATTTCATTTATTGTCTTTTCATATTTTCCCAGCATTTTTCTGGTTAATCAAAAACCTAAAATTTATATCTTGCAGTATAGGTAATTTCAACTTCCTTTTCAGGTTTCACTTCAACAGTAAATTTTATTGTACTTGCATCTATCTTTTCATATTTATGGGAACTTTTAAGAATTTCCCAATCTCCATATAAATGTTCTATCACTTCTACTTTAACACTTTTATCCTTGTGATTTCTTACCTTTATCATATAAGTATCCTCATAAATTCTTGACGTAATCTTTTTGTGTTCTATAACTTTCCTTTCACCCTTTATATCAAATGCCTTTCCTATCATCAACTCCACTTTTTCATTCTTTGGTGTATGGTCAATATTATCTTCTCCTATGAATTGAGTTGTCCCTTCTGTATCTTCTTTATAAAATCTGATTTTCCCTTTCGGTAGAGGAACTCCAAGATTATTTTCTTTTTTATTCTCAAAAACAATATATACATCCACTTTATCATTATAGGATAATTGTTTCCAGTTATTGTAGTGATAATATCTTCTCACAGCACCATCATATACATATTTCTTTTTAACAGGAATACCTGAAGATGAGAGGAACATTATCTGCTTTGTCTGATTATTTTTAAGAGTGGTTGGTCTGGTGAGAGTGTATATATGATATTCAAAAAATGGTTTTTCTACAAATTGAGGGAAACCTGCTGCAGCAAGTTTATCCTTTCTCATTACCTCATATCTTCTATACTCTCTGACTTTCCTTACTTCACCTGCAACAAGTTTTAATTTTGCATTTTTATATGCTGTACCTGACCTGTTATCTATCGTAACCCATCCTGTCAAATCCATTTTTTTATCATCAGGGGAAAGTTCAGCAACATAATCTGCTCTCCAGTTTACTCCATCTGTTATATATTTGAGTTGAAAAAGATGTGTAGCAACTTTCTTACTTTCAATTTCAAGAACAAGAGTGGGTTTTAAAATCAAATCCTCTGGAATTTCAACAAATGTTATATCTCTTATATTCTCTCTGTTTACCATTGACACATTTTTTTCTTTTTTAGATTTAATTATCAATTGCTCTTTATTATAACTCAGTAATTTTCCTCTATATATCTGCCCATCTTTTGTTATCACCTGAATTTCTCTGTCTATATACTTGTTCAAAAGTTTATCAGGATTTAAAAGGTCATATTCAAAATTCTGTTCCATCACATTTATTGCATCTGGATAACTGAGAGAAGTAAACGAAACAGTAGTTGGATCAATTAAAGAAGCAATATCAGAAAATTTGAGTATTATTTTCCCTTTTTTAACTTTCCCTTCTCTCATATCAGAAACAAGAGCAAAATTCTGATTGTAAACAGTTAAAGAGATACCTTTCCTTTCAAGCTGGCAGAAACCACTAATTGAGAAAAATAAAATAACCCCCAAAAAAACAACAATTTTTTTCATTTTACCCTCCCATCTTCAATTTTTCTTTCAAATTCAGATATTACCATCTCCTGGTAATCAATCCCTTCTGAAACAACTATTTCCATAAATTTAAGATAAATTTCCCAGTTTTTTATTATGACTGGAATCCCTCTTATAGCACTTAAACATATTGCTGAAGGAGCACGATTTAAAACAACAAGATCAACTTCTTTTTTTAGTATTTTTTCAATATCTTCCCATATTTCTTCTTCAAATTCATATCTTACATCTTCCTCTATTTCTATTTCATCACCTGCAGGATAAAAATAAATTCCTATATCAACATCAGAATTCTTATGTATCT
>JAGHCG010000096.1 GCA_021160565.1 bacterium
TTTAAAATAAATTTTCCTTTTTATGAATTTTGTTGTAAAATTTTTAAGTGTGAAATTTCCAAAAGGAGTTTTTAAATGGAAAAGAAAGTTGGAAAACAACTCTCTTTGCCCTTTAAAAATGCTTTACAGATGAGTTTGAGAAGTTTAAAAATAAGGTTTGGTCGTTCAATTATTGTTACAATGTCAATTCTTCTTGGAATTGCTTTTTTGATGTCAATTCTTACAAATAATGCTTTCACAATGGCTATAATAAAAGGTGGACCGGAAAATGTTAAAACTCTTCTTCTTGAGAATTTACAAGAAGTAAAGACAAAACAGATATGGCTTGTTTCTCTTTCCCTTCTTGTCTGTACTGTCGGAATAATAAATGCAATGCTTATGTCTGTTACTGAAAGGTCAAGGGAAATAGGAACAATGAAGTGTCTTGGAGCTCTTGATAAATTTGTTATGGAACTTTTCCTTTTAGAATCTCTAATTCACGGTATTGTTGGGTCAATTATTGGAGGAATTATCGGGGTAGTTGTTATGACAATAGTTTATTTAATTCAGTATAAAGGTTTGATTTTTTCAATCTTCCCATTTACTCAGATTTTAAAATATATGATACTTTCTATTATTCTCGGGACTGTCCTTGCAGTTGTTGGTGCTCTTTACCCTGCTTATGTTTCTGCAAGGATGGAACCGGCTGAAGCAATGAGAAGAGAGGTATAATATAAGAAAGGAGGAAGAAAATGCCGAGGGAAGCAATAGTCAGGACAATCGGACTTAAAAAAACTTATATGCTTGGTAAAATTCCTCTCCATGTTCTTAAAGGGATAGACCTTGAAATATTGAAGGGAGAATATATTTCAATTATGGGACCATCTGGAAGTGGGAAAACAACTCTTTTCAATATGATAGGTGGACTGGATAAACCAACAGAGGGAAAAGTTTACATTGACGAGGTTGATATTGCTCAACTTGATGCTTATGAACTTGCCTGGTTAAGATGCAGAAAAATAGGGTATATTTTCCAGACATTCAATTTAATTCCTGTTATGACTGCACTTGAAAATGTTATGCTCCCGATGATTTTTGCAGGAATGACAACAGATGAAGCAAGAGAAAAAGCAAAAAGTCTGCTTGAAACAGTTGGTCTTGGAGAAAGATTGAATCATAAACCATTTGAACTTTCAGGTGGACAGCAGCAGAGAGTGGCAATTGCAAGAGCACTTGCAAATGACCCGGCAATAATTCTTGCAGATGAGCCGACAGGAAACCTTGATTTGAGAACAGGAAAAGAGATTATAAAACTTTTAAGGGAAATGAATCAGCAGAAAGGTGTGAGTATAATAACAGCAACACATGATTTAAAAATGCTTGATGTATCTGACAGAGTTATATGGATAAGAGATGGAATGATAGAAAGGGTCGAAGATAGAGAAAATATTGATATTAAAGTTGGTGAAGTTGAAGGAGAAGAGGGTGGTTAATAAACTTGGAGTTATTGGATTTGGAAATATGGGGAAAGCCCTTATTGAGGGGATAATTGAAAAAAAGGTGGTTAAAAAGAACAAAATTATAGTTTCAGATAAAGATAAAAAAAAACTGAAAAATGCGGAAAAACTTGGTGTTAAAACAGGGAAGAACAGAGAAGTAGCAGAAAAATCAGATATTATAATTCTTGCTGTAAAACCCGACCAGATAAAGTATGTCCTTTCAGAAATAAAAGATGTTTTAAATGAAAAGAAGATTTTAATTTCAATAGCAGCGGGGATTTCAACAAAAAAAATTGAGAAAACAATTGAAAAGAAAATTCCTGTAATAAGAGTAATGCCAAATTTGAATGTGAAGGTGAAGGAAGGAATTATTTTTTATTGTCCGGGAAAATATGGAAAGGGATTTGAGAGGGAAATAGAGAAGTTGTTTTCGCCTGTTGGTATTGTTCTAAAGGAAAAAGAAAATTTATTTGATACAATTACCGCAATTTCAGGAAGTGGTCCAGGTTTTATTTTCTATTTTGCAGAACAGTTTAAGAAAGTATGTATGGAAAAGGGATTTGGAAGAAAAAAAGCAAATTTGATAGCATCTTATTTAATTTATGGAAGCGGGAAAATGATGACTGAGACAAAAATAGAACCGGAAAGGTTAAGAGAAATGGTTTCATCTCCCGGTGGTACTACTCTTGCTGGTTTGAGTGTATTTGAAAAAAAGAATTTCCCAGAGATTTTCAGAAAGGTAATTGAAAAGGCAGAAGAAAGAAGTAAACAATTGAGGAGGGAAAATGGGTGAATGGGAAAAAGTACAGGAAGCAGTAAAATTTTTGAAAGAGAAAGTTGATATTGAACCTGAAATAGGGATAATTCTTGGGACAGGACTTGGAAAACTGGGAGAAAGGATAGAGGAAAGGGTTGTCATTCCCTATGAAGAAATTCCTCATTTCCCAATTTCAACAGTAGAAACACATGCAGGTAATTTAATTTTTGGAAAGATTGGAAATAAAAAGGTTGTTTCAATGCAGGGAAGATTCCACCTTTATGAAGGATACCATCCCTATCAGATTGCTTTCCCTATAAGAGTTATGAAATTTCTTGGAATAAAAATTCTTATAGAGTCAAATGCTGCAGGAGGTTTAAATCCATTATTTTCAAAAGGAGACCTTGTAATAATTACAGACCATATAAATCTTATGGGACAGAATCCCCTTGTTGGTGAAAATGATGAAAGATTTGGACCGAGATTTCCTGATATGAGTCAGGTATATGATGAGGAATTGATAAAACTTGCAGAAAAAGTATCTGTGGAAGAGAAGATACCTGTCAAGAAAGGAGTTTTGATAGGACTTCTTGGTCCAAACCTTGAAACAAAAGCAGAATACAGATTTATAAGATTAATTGGAGCAGATATGGTGTGCATGTCAACAGTTCCTGAAGTTATAGCAGCAGTTCACCTTGGGTTGAGAGTTTTTGGAGTTTCAGTTATAACAGATATGTGTCTTCCGGATGCTTTAAAACCCGTTTCTTTTGAAGAAATAGTTGAAGTTGCAAATTCAGCAGAGCCAAGGTTGACAAAACTTATAGAAAACATTATAATAAAACTGTAAATATGGAAGAGGCAAAACAAAAAAAGAGGAAAAAACCAGTAAAAAAAATAACAATAAGGTGCAGAAAATGTTTTATGGTTGACAGTTATACTCCGAATGAGAAGAAATGCAGACATTGTGGTGCTGAACTTTATCTTATAGATGCAATTTAATACTTTTATCCCTCTTTTTGTCTTAAAAAAGAGGACGGAGGAGGTGAATTTATTTTGAATAGAAATCCCAATTTTGAAAAAATATTCAAACAGTTTAAAAGAGAAGTTGAAAGAGAGGGAATAATAAAGGAAATAAAAGCAAGGGAATTTTATGAAAAGCCAAGTCAGATAAGAAGGAGAAGGAAATTGAAAAAATACAGAGCCCAGGGAGTTAAATAACTCAAATGGACTCTCCTGAAATTTACACTATCTGCTTAAACCCTTCCATTGATTATTCCTTTTATATTGAAAAAATTGTTTTTGATGATATTAACAGAATAAAAAAATCAAGAGTTGATATTGGCGGAAAGGGAATTAATATTTCAAAAATGCTTAAA
>JAGHCG010000237.1 GCA_021160565.1 bacterium
TAAAGAAAGGGGGGAATCATTTGATGAAAGGAAAAAAAGAAAGTGGAGAGAGAAATCTAAAGGAGACAAATACAAAATGTGGCTTGAAGACGTATTTGAAAAACCTTTAGCTCAAAACAAAAAAAGACTCCAAGAGAAACTGAGAGAGGAAAAAGACATCCACAACTTTTACCCAAAAGCAAAAAATCTGAAGGATCTTCCGAAAAATTCTGTCTTCATAAAAATCTCCTTTATTCTTAAAAAACCATACACAAGCAAAGATGAAGGGGAATTCCACATTCTTAATGGTAGTATCTTTGAAAATCCAATCGTTAGGGATAAATTCACGGGGTTTCCTATGATAAGACCTTCGACGTGGAAAGGACATTTGAGATTTGCTGCCAGAATGGTTGAATGGAATAGAGGGGATAAAGAGAAAATTATACGACGGCTTTTTGGAAATGAATCTGAAGATGATAATGTTTTAAAAGGCAGACTTTACTTTTTCCCGACATTTTTTGAAGAAGAGCCAAAAAGGGATGTAATAACTCCGTTGAAAAGAGATACCAGAACGCCTGTAAAAGGCAGAAGTCCAATACCTATTGAAGTTATGAAAAGAGGAGCAAAAGGAGAATTTCATCTTCTTTACATCCCATATCCAAAAGGAAAAAATTTCAAAGAGGAGGAGATTAAAGAAGATCTTAAATTTCTTGCTGAAGCGCTAAAACTTATGTTCTACACCTATGGATTTTCTGCAAAGAAGACCTCTGGTTTTGGTGTGATTGAAAAATTGAAAGAAGATAATATTGAGGTTTACCCTGAAGATAAAAAGGATATTTTCTCAATTCTATACACCAGAGTAAACAACAATGTTAACCATAGTGTATAAAAATGAGAATTAATGTGATTGACAAACTTGCATCAAAAGGGAGCATTTTTACCTTCAGGGATGCACAGGAAATCCTGGGGGCCGATTATTCTGTAACAAAAGTCATTCTCTCCCGTCTTGAAAAGAAAGGGTGGATTGAAAGAATTGAAAAAGGAAAATATATGATTATTCCTCTTGGTGCAGAAAAAGGGAAATATGTACTGCACGAGTTTCTCATTGCTTCAATGCTTATCAGCCCATATACAATTGCCTATTGGAGTGCTCTGAACCATTACGGTTTGACAGAACAGATCCCTACTACAGTCTTTATTCAAACGACCTCCAGAAAGAAGAAACAGAAGTTGAATATATTTGGCGTTGACTATCAGATTGTTAGAGTGAGCGAAAAAAAGTTCTTTGGTTTGAAAAAAGAATGGATAGAGGAGAATTGTATCTATGTCACGAATAAAGAGAAAACCATTGTTGATTGTCTGGATAAGCCACAATACTGTGGAGGAATTATAGAGGTGGCTAAAGCATTGAAAAGTAGAGATTATGATATAGAAAAACTATCCGAATATACGAAGAGAATTGGAAATTCAGGCGTTATCAGGCGTCTTGGGTATTTGACTGATGTACTTGGCATTGATATCAAATTGCCCGAAGTCAAAGCCAGAAATTATCTCTATCTTGATCCTACAATGCCAAAAAATGGTAGAAATAATGCAAAGTGGAGATTGATTATAAATCTGGATAAAAGGATGATTGGAGAATTGGAATGATTTCGCAAAATGAGATAAAAGAAAAGGCAAGAGAATACGGAGTTCCTGTATCAACCATTGAAAGAGACTATGCTCAAAACTGGCTATTGAAGGCTTTATCATTTTTTCCATTTGTGCTTAAAGGTGGAACCGGCATAAGGAAAGTGTATATTGGTGACTACAGATTCTCCGATGACCTTGATTTTACTTTGCTTGAGGATATAGAAAGAGATGAATTAAAGAATATGATAAAAAATGCGGTTGCGATGGCAAGAGAAGAAAGCGGAATAAACTTCAGCAATGATGTCGAAATTCAGGAAAATGAAAACGGTTTTGAGGTCGGCATTTACTTTCAGATTATGCAAAAAGGGGAAAGCAAAACAAAAATAAAGATAGATATAACAAAAAATGAGAAGATACTTTTACCTCTAAGTGTGAGAAAAATAATTCATTCGTATTCCGATACTCTGAAGGGTGAAATAAAGGTATATCCCCTTGAAGAGATTATGGCGGAGAAAATAAGAAGTTTATTTCAGAGAACAAGACCCAGAGACCTCTATGATGTCTGGTATCTATGGAATAGGGTGGAAAAAAATGTTGTCTTTGAAATATTGCCTGAGAAGTTCATAACAAAAAATGTTGAGATGAAAAGTAAAGATTTTGAGCAAAGAAAGGATGACTTCAAAAATGCATGGGAAAGATCTTTGAAACATCAGTTAAAAGCACTGCCAGAATTTGAAGAGACATTTTCAACTGTATCTGCGAGAATGAGAAAATTATGTGTTAAAATGCACAGAGAGGTTATATTAAAAGGAGAAATTGGAGCATTGCTTCATGATATCGGAAAGTTACACCCGGATTTTGTTAAAAGACAATCCTTAGAAAATATAAAAGGATTACCTCATCATGCAAGAGATATTGATAGTTTCATAAATTCTCAACTTCTTGATTACTTTAAGAATAATAAACTAAAAATAAGGTTGAATGGAGAAGAAAAAACCATTTATGATTTTATCAA
>JAGHCG010000070.1 GCA_021160565.1 bacterium
GGAAAATGGAATTTTTAACTTTAACAAAAACAATAAAAATTCTTAAAGAAAAAAATATTGATATAAAAAAACATCTCGGACAGCATTTTCTCATTGATAGGAATTGCAGAGATAAAATTTTATCCTTTGCAGAGTTAAAAAAAGAAGATATTGTGGTTGAAATTGGACCAGGACTTGGAGCACTTACCGATGGAATAATTGAAAAGGTAAAGGAAGTGTATGGTTTTGAAATAGATGAAGATTTTTGTGAAATTCTTGAAGAAAGATTTAAAGATTTCAAAAATTTTCATCTCATAAAAAAAGATTTTTTACAGACGGATGAAAAATGGTGGAATTCTTTCAGACAAAAGGTAAAAGTTATTGGAAACACTCCATATTATTTAAGTTCTCCAATTACATTCCATATTCTCAAATTCAGAAAAAAAATTGAACTTGCTCTTTTAACTGTTCAGAAAGAAGTTGGAGAAAAATTTACAGGAAAACCAAAAAGCAAAAATTACGGTCCCATTTCAGTTTTACTTTCTCTTTACACACATTCCAGGATATGTTATTCTCTTAAAAAAGATGTTTTCTTTCCAAAGCCAGAAGTGGATTCAGTGGTTGTGAAAATAGTTCCTCGTGATGAACCGAAAATTTTTGTTAAAGAAGAAAAAAGTTTCTGGGAATTTTTACCATTGATATTCAGTTATAGAAGAAAAAAGATATCAAATGTAGTGAATAAAGTTTTTAAAATAGATAAAGAAATTTTTAAAGAAAAACTGGAAGAGGCAGGAATTTCAACCAGGTTAAGAGTGGAAGAAATTGAACCTGAAAAGATATATCTGATTTTTAAAATTATAAAAAATTTAAAAAGGAGAGGTAAAAATGGCGATGTGGATAGGAATTAACAGAAAAGCAAGAGTATGTTATGGATTTGATGACATTTCTCTTGTTCCTGGAAAGGTAACTTTAAATCCAGAAGAAGTGGATATTACAACAACAATTGGCGGGATAAAACTTGAAATACCAATACTTGCTGCTGCGATGGATGGAGTTGTTGACCCAAAATTTGCAATTGAATTCGGGAAAAATGGGGGACTTGCAGTTTTAAATCTTATGGGAATTTACACCAGATACGAAAATCCTTATGAAATAATAGAAAAGATTATATCCAGCCCCTATGAAGAATCCACAAGTTTAATCCAGAGTATTTATAAAGAACCAATTAAAGAAGAACTTATAAGAAAAAGGATAGAAGAAATAAAAAAGGGTGGAGTTGTATGTGCTGTAAGTTGTATTCCTCAATATGCTGAGAAATTTATAGGAATTGCAATAGAAACAGGAGCAGACATTTTTGTTGTTCAATCAACTGTAACAACAGCAAAACATATATCTTCAACTTACAAACCTCTTGACCTTTATAAATTCTGTAAGGAAAGCAAAATTCCTGTAATTGTTGGAAACTGTGTAACTTTTGATGTTGCTGTTGAACTTATGGAAACAGGAGCTGCTGCAATTCTTGTCGGAATTGGTCCAGGAGCTGCCTGTACCACAAGAGAAGTTCTTGGAATTGGTGTTCCTCAGGTAACAGCAACAAGTGATTGTGCTGCTGCAAGAGACTATTTTTATAAAAAAACCGGTAAGTATGTTCCTGTAATAACTGATGGTGGAATGGTTACAAGCGGGGATATATGTAAAGCATTTGCTTCTGGAGCAGATGCAGTAATGATTGGTTCTGCTTTTGTAAAAGCATCTGAATCTCCAGGTAAAGGTTATCACTGGGGAATGGCGACATCTGATGAAAATTTACCGAGAGGAACAAGAATAAAAGTAGGAATATCTGGAACTTTAAAAGAAATTCTCTTTGGTCCAGCAAGAGTTGATGATGGCTCTCAGAATTTGATAGGAGCACTTAAACTTTCAATGGCATCTCTTGGAGCAAAAAATATAAAAGAAATGCAAATGGTGGAAATAGCAATTGCTCCATCAGTTAAAACAGAGGGTAAAATTTATCAGACAGCAAGAAAAGTACTCAAAAAATAAAAATGGACGAATTTGTTCACCTCCATATTCATACTGAATACAGTTTACTTGATGGGATGTGCAGAATTAAAGATGTTGCCTCTCTTGCCCACCAGTATAAAATGAGAGGTCTTGCAATAACAGACCATGGAACAATGGCAGGAGTGGTTAAATTTTATCAAACTGTGAAAGAGAAGGGTTTAAAACCAATTATTGGATGTGAAATGTATATTGCTCCAGGAAGTAGATTTGAGAAAAAAGCAAAGAGAGAACAGCCTTCTGCTTTCCATATAACTCTCCTTGCGAAAGACAATACAGGATATAAAAACCTTATGAAACTTTCCACCCTTTCTTATCTTGAAGGATTTTACTATAAACAGAGAATTGATAAGGAACTGCTTGCACAAAACTCAAATGGAATTATTGGATTAAGTGGCTGTTTACACGGAGAAATAAATTATTACATTCAGCAGGATGAGATGGAAAAAGCAATTGAAATAGCAGGAATTTATCAGGATATTTTTGGTAAGGAAAATTTCTATCTTGAACTTATGGATAATGGTCTTGAAAACCAGAAAAAAGTGAACAGAGCTTTGATAGAAATTGGAAAGAAAATAGGAGCAAAACTTGTTGCAACGAATGATTGTCATTATTTAAGAAAAGAAGATGCCTTTGCTCATGAAGTACTTCTCTGTATTCAAACACTTTCAAAAATAGAAGATAAAGACAGGTTCAGATTTGAAACAGACCAACTTTATTTTAAAACTCCTGATGAGATGAAAAAAGCATTTTCGGAAATCCCTGAAGCAATAAAAAATACAGTGGAAATAAGCGAAATGTGTAATGTTTTTATTGACTTTCAACAATATCATCTCCCTAAATTTACTCCTCCTGATGGGAAAACTCCTGATGAATATCTGGAAGAATTGATTAAAAAAGGTCTTGAAGAGAAGCTTAATATAAAGGCGGAAAAACTTTCTCCAGATGAAAAAAATGAAGTTATAAGAAGAGCAAGTTATGAATTTGAAATAATAAAGAAGATGGGATTTTCAAGTTATTTTCTCATAATTCAGGATTTCGTGAATGAAGCAAAGAGAAGAGGAATTAGAGTGGGACCTGGGAGAGGTTCTGCTGCTGGAAGTCTTGTATCTTACCTTCTTGGAATAACAGAAATAAATCCTCTCGCATATAACTTGATTTTTGAAAGGTTTTTAAACCCTGAAAGAGTGAGTTTACCGGATATAGATGTGGATTTCTGTGATAGAAGAAGAGATGAGGTAATTCAGTACATTAGGGAAAAATATGGAGAGAAAAATGTTGCTCAAATCGGAACATATGGAACAATGGCAGCAAGGGCGGTGGTTAGAGATGTAGGAAGAGCACTTGGAATGTCATATTCAGAAGTTGATAGAATTGCCAAACTCATTTCTCCTGAACCAGGAACCAGTTTAGAAGAAGAAGTGAAATTTAATGTTGAAATAAAAAAACTTATAGAAACTGATGAAAGAATTAAATCTCTTTTTGACCTTTCTTTGAAACTTGAAGGACTTGCAAGACATTCCTCAATTCACGCTGCAGGAATTGTTATAACTGAAAATCCAGTATATGAATATGCTCCTCTATTTCGTGGACCAAAAGGAGAAATTGCAACCCAATATGAAATGGAAAGTGTTGAAAAAATAGGACTTTTAAAGGTTGACATTCTTGGACTTAAAACTCTTTCAGTAATTGAGGATACAATAAATCTGGTAAAAGAGAGAAAAGGAATTGAAATAAAAGATTTCCCTCTTGAAGATGAAAAAACCTATCAACTTTTGTCCCGTGGAGAATCTGAAGGAGTATTCCAACTTGAAAGTAAAGGTATGCAGAGACTTTTAAAAGAAATACAGCCCCAGAGATTTGAGGATATAATTGCTGTTCTTGCTCTATACAGACCTGGACCAATGAAAAGTGGAATGTTGAGACAATATATAGAAAGGAAAAAAGACCCATCAAAAATCAAATATGACCATCCGTTGCTTGAACCAATTTTAAAATCAACCTATGGAGTAATTCTTTATCAGGAACAGGTAATACAGATAGCAAATGAACTTGCCAATTTCTCTCTGGGAGAAGCAGATGCTCTCAGAAAAGCAATGGGTAAAAAAATTCCTGCAGAGATGGAGAAAAACAGAGAGAAATTCATAAATGGAGCAAAAGCCAATGGAGTTTCAGAAAAAATCGCTGAGAAAATATTTAACCAGATTTCAGAATTTGCTGGATATGGATTTAATAAATCTCACAGTACAGGATATGCTCTCATTTCCTATCAGACCGCATATTTAAAAGCAAATTATCCTCTGGAATTTATGACTGCTCTTTTAAACAGTGAAATAGGAAATTCTGACAAAATTGCTGAATATGTAAATGAGTGCGAAAGACTTGGTATATGGGTTTTACCTCCTGATATAAATGAAAGTGATGAGAAGTTCAAAATAGTTGGAAATGATATTATATTTGGACTTGCAGCAATAAAAAATGTTGGTTCTGGAGCAATCAAATCAATAATTGAAGCAAGAGAAAAAGGACCTTTTGTTTCACTTTTTGATTTCTGTGAGAGAGTAAATTTAAGAACGGTTAACAGAAAAGTGATTGAAAGTTTGATAAAAGCAGGAGCATTTGATTTCCTTGAAATTCCCCGGTCCCAACTTTTTGCAATGATAGATGAGGCAATTGAACATGGTTCAAAAGTTCAGAAAATAAATTCTTCCGGGCAACTTGAAATTTTTTCTTCCAGCAAAAGAATTATTCCTTCTCTTGATAAAAAAGTCATTTCTTCTTTACCTGAATGGCCTGAAGCAAGAAAATTATCCTATGAAAAGGATATGCTTGGAGTTTACTTAACAGGCCACCCTCTTTCCAGATATCTCTCAATAATTGATATGTATTCCACAATTTCAATATCTGAAATTGACAAAGTAAAAGATGGTTCAATTGTATGTATTGGAGGAATTTTAACCGGTCTGAAAAGGACAAATACAAGAAAAGGAGAAAGAATGGCATGGGGAGAAATAGAAAACCTTGATGGTAAAATTGAAGTTGTTTTTTATCCCAGAACTTTTGAAAATTTTTCCTCACTTATAAGAGCCAATTCCATAGTTTTTGTGAAAGGAGAGGTAAGAAAATCAGAAGAAAAAATAAAACTTATTGCAGAAGAAGTGGCAAATTTAAATACTGCAAAGGAAAAATTTTTATCAAAGGTTGAAATTGATATAAGAATTCCTGTAGAAGAGAGTAAACTCCAGATTATAAAAGAAATAATTGAGAAAAATAAAGGTTCATCTCCCCTTTATATCAACATTATTGAAGATGGAAAAGGAAAAGTTAAAATCAAGGCAAACGGATACAC
>JAGHCG010000172.1 GCA_021160565.1 bacterium
AGGCCACTTCACAATTGTGTAATTTTTTACATCATGGAAATTTAAGTAAGAGACAGGAGAATTACAACTGTATTCATTTATTTTGGGATTTTCTCTTCCAATATTTATTCCCCATTTTGTTGAAGTTAAAGGAGAGAGGTCAAGAGAAGATAAAGGAATTGCCACTTCCACAGACCAGTATTTCTCCTTTTTATTTACATCTGTTGCTACTTTTATTTCTCTCTTCCATGGCAAATTTTTTTCCTTATTCTGTACATATATTTTACCGAGAGAATTTATTGCAAAATGATAATATGTCTTTCTATCAAAATTTGTATCTATAAAAATTTCAACAGAATCATCACTCCATACAGGACCACCATCCTCCTTCACATTTGCTCTTATTTTATCAATCTGACTGTCATAGCATTTAATACCTATTAAAAGATTTTTACCATCTGTGCAAAGATATGCTTCTGTTGGCTCTTTCGGTTTTACTCTTTTTCCTGTTTGAGTTAATACCAAAAATGGTGGAGATTTTACTGCATTTTTCCAGACATTATCATTTAATTTACCATCAATAACAGGTGAAGAATTAACCACAGCAAGTTTTACTTCTGGTATTCCTTCTTTCTTCTCAATTTTTATCTCACCTGTATCAAAGGGGTTTTTAACATAGGGATTCGCAACTGTTCCTTTTTCAAGTTGTGCTGCATCTACCCATAATGTCCCTTCTCCTTCTTTTTCTATTCTTACTCTCAACGCATTTGTTTTTATTCCTTCTTTTGTTATACATTCATATCTTTTCCATTCTTTTCCAACCATTACTTTCTTTTTGTGAAGTTTCCCTATATTCCACTCCCATATTCCAAGACTAACCGGTAAATTTTCTACATCACTTTTAAGGTACACAGAAAATATATACTGAGCACCTTTTTCTGCATTGAAATACCAGGAATAAACTCCGCCTTTTTTAATTCTTAAAGATTGTTTTCCATCATACTTTTCTTTCCTGTCTGCTCTCCACTCTTTCAGGAAATTTTCTATTCCTCCATAGGTCAACATTACATTTCCACTGGGTGCCCAGTAAGGGAAAAGGTTATCCTGCATAATTTCAAAAGAACTGTTTCTCAAAATATTCAAAGTTGTTATTTTCTTCTCCCCTTTTACAACATATACCTTTACATCGTCATAGGCAGTTTTGAATCTCCAGGAACGTAAAGAAATGTTTTTCCCCATTTCAGAAGCAATTATCTCACATATTTTTTTATCATCCACATACCATATATAAATCCCTCCGGCTCTTCTTTCTATTTTAAAGTTGTACCATCTGTTAAGTTGTATATCTTCTTTTTTAAATCCACCTGAATACCTTTTTGCTCCCGGTTTTAAGTATGGCCACCAGAAACCACCTTTTCTCATTACAAAATTTATCCCGCCAACATTTACTCCTCCAAACCCTCCTTTTCTTTCAGGGTCTGGTTTTATAAGTTTGACTTTTATTTCAACAATAAAACTCTCTCCAAAATCTTTTAAAATTTCTGCTCCACCACCATATTTTGTCTGTATCAAAACACCATTTTCTATCTTCCAGTTATGAGGAGAATCAAGTTTCCATTCTTTTGAAATAACATCTTTGTCAAAACTATCCAAAAAAACAGGTTCCTGGGCATGTCCTATACATACAAGCAATAAAAAACTTACAAAAAATAAAAATTTACCCTTCATTTTCCCCTCCTTCTTTTGCAAAAGATTCAAATGTTCTCCATAATTTAACTGTTATATTCAAAAGGTCTTCTTTATCTTCAATCCCTCTTATTCCCTCAAAAGCAACTGGATATTTATATCCAATTTCATTCAGAATTTTATTTATCTCAACCCAGTTTATTATCCCAAGTCCCGGCATAAGATGTCTGTCCCATTTATCAATATTCTCATCAGTAACCTCAACCTCTTCAGGACAGCCAAAGTTATCATGAAAGTGAGTTGTAAAAAGCCTATCTCCTGTTTTTCTCAATTCTTCATAAACTGAGTGAGTTGAAATATAACTGTGTCCTGAATCAAAACATATTCCAAGATTTTCTCTCTCAACCATCTCAATTATTTCAAAAATCTCCTCTATTTTTTTCACATAAGGATAAGGAAGGTTCTCCAGTGCAATTGAAATATTAAATTTAGAGGCATAATCACAGACCTCTTTTAAAACTTCTGCTGTAATTTCATCGAATTTTTCTTTTCCAATTTCTTCAATTACTCTCCACGGTTTTGCCTCATCTTTTATTGAGCGGTTATGTAAAACATAAAAAGATATTTCCCATTCTTTCAATTCATCAATAAAATTTTTCAGGTATTCAACGGATTTTTTTACATCAAGGTCTGGAAGAAGAATGGGATTGCTGTGATGAGCAAGAAATTTTAAACCATGTTTTTCTACTGTTTCTTTTGTATTCCCGATTTTCCTCATCCTTTCTTTTTTTGATAAATCAAGCCATTCTATTGAGTCCTGAGTGCACAAATATTCAAACCCTGCTTCTGCTGCAAGATTTACAAATCCTTCAAAATCAGAATCAAGTTGATTAACGTAAATTGCAAGTTCTCTCTTTATATTACCTTCCATAATTTTGTTTCTCCTTCTTCAAATCTCTGAAAAAATGTTTTTTTCTTACCCAGAAATTTCTCTTCAAACAAATCATAAATCTTTTTTCTTTCTGGCAAATTTATTTTATATTCACCCTTTTCATTCACAACCACTGAAAGAATACTTTTGTTCCCATAAATCACCACATCATCCTCACAAAAAATGTGGCATCCTGCCATTTTTGCCATTTCTCTTAAAAGAAAAGCAGGTAAAACAGGCGCAGAAGAATAAACTGATTTCCAGTTTTTAAAATCACGAAAAACAAATCCAGGAAATTCTGTATTTCTTATTTTTCCCAATGTTACGGCTTTTCTATCACAAGAATAAAAGAAAGGTGAAACTTTTAAATTTACTCCATAAGATGTAATTTTAAAATCTTTACCAAAAATTTCTAAAATGTTTCTTTTATCAAGTTTAATTTTCAAAAGAATTTCTTTCTTTTCCAATTTTATATCTATTCCTGTCAGTTCTTTTATTCCTTTAATAGTTATTTTGTCATCTCTGTATAACCCAGCAGTATAAATCCACAAAAGAACATTTCCATTTTTCTTAATTTTTTCTATATCTTTTCTATTTTTTTCTTCAGGAGCAAAACAATTTAAAAAAATAAAAAACTTATGATTTGAAATTTTGCCAATATCATCAAGAAGATAAAATCCGACAGGAGCACCAATTTTACCAATTTCTGGAAGTTGTTCCATAATGAGATAATGGAAAAATCTGCTTCCAACTTCTGTATAAATGAAACTTTTATCATCAACAACAACTGCTATTTCATCTATATTTCTTCTGTCCCATTTCACACTTCTATCTGCTATCTTTTTCATATTTGAAATTTCTTTTAATAATTTTTTATCGTCAAACCATCCCCCTTCCATATCAAACCACCACATTCCACACCCATTTGAAATAACATTTGCAAATTCTCTCCTTTCAAGTTTTAATGTCTCCTCAAAATTCTTACCTTTTCCCCATAAACCAATTCTTCCTTTTGCAAGATATGTTCTGATATCATTTTCATCAAACCATAATTTTCCATGAAGTTTTACGCTGTCGGTTAAAGACATAAAATGACTGTATCCATTTTTAATTTTTCTGAAATAATAACTTGTTGGACTACAAAGAAAATCAATGTATTTGCAATCAAGAAGTTTCTTTATAGCAAGGTGCCCTCCATCCTGTAAATGATGTTTCCCTGCAAGCTGGAAAACATACCCATAAAACGTTCCTGCCAGTTTTTTATTATCAGTTTTTTCTTTAACAACTTTTGAAAAATAACATATTGTATCAACAACAAGTTCAGAAAAGAAAAAGTAAAAATCAATTACTTTCTGTTCCTTTTCAGGGTTTCTTAAAATACCCAGATATGTTTTTCTTCTTTCTTCTTTTGTCGGCAAAGAAGCACTTTCAAAATCAATATTTTTTTCTTTCCATGCCTTTCTCAAATTCTCAACTGTTCTATACTTCTTTTTCAGATATTTTCTGAATAAATCAAGTGCTGGCTTACTGTAATCAGTCCAGAAACCCTCATGAACTCCCCACATCATCCATTCCTCTGTTGTTCCTGATGCGATATGATAACCAAGAATTCTTTTGCCATACTTCTTTTCAGCATAATCAATAAATTTTTCAAGTGCTTTTTTTGTATCTTTTCTCCATTTTTTTGAAGCCCAGGAT
>JAGHCG010000032.1 GCA_021160565.1 bacterium
ATATGTAAATCTTGGCAGATAAAAAATGTTAAATTTTCCAAGGTAAACTTTTGCTTTCAGAATTCTCATATAATTATTTTTAACATATTCAATTTTTTCACACGAAAACTTATAATGAGGAATTTTTTTATTACAGGTTGTTATATATCCATCTAATAAGACTATCTTGTTTTTTCCCTTTTCGATTTTTTTTGCTTTTCCATAAAATGGAGGGGAAGAAAACGCTCCAGTTAATAAAATCCCTGTTTCAGTATAAATATTGTAAGAAATCATTGAAGCAGAAAAACTTCCCATGTCTGATTTTATTCTAAGATTCCCTTCTGCTGTTATTTCTCCTTTAATACGGTTAAATCTTGCTTTTTCACATTCCATGAGAATATCTTTATAATAAATCTTCACATTACCTTTCAGAACAATCTCTTCAATTTCTCCTTTTTCAGTAAATTTAACTTCCATTTTATCAGATGTATAAAAAATTTCATCTGTTTTTGAAAATAGAAAACTCCAGAAGAGAAAAAATAAAATGGTGAAAAATTTAAATTTCAAATCCATACTTTTCCCCAAATTCTTTCAACTCCTCATAAGAAGAAATACCAGAAGTTGCGCCCATCGCAGTTGTAATTTTTGCTCCTGTCAGATTTGCAAGTAATCCACATTTTTCAAATGGAAAATCTCTTGTAAGACCAGCAATAAACCCAGCCACATATCCATCACCTGCTCCTGTGGTATCAATCACATTTATTTTGAGAGGGGGAAATTCATGTTTTTCTTCACTGTTCATTATAAAAGAACCATTTTCTCCCATTTTAAGGCATACATTTTTCACTCCTTTTGAGAGAAGAAATTCAGCAATTTCTTCAGGTTCGTTTTTTCCTGTAATCATTTTTGCTTCTTCAATACTTGGGAGAAAATAATCAACATACGGGAAAGAAGGTTCAAGAAGTTTTATCCATTTTCCTGTGGCATCCCAGACAGTGTCAAGACATGTTATAAGTCCATATTCTTTTGCCTTTTTGAAAGTTTCAGCCATAGGAAGCCCATCAAATTTCGGCATAAGAAGTGCCCCTGCTATATGAAGTATCTGAAAATTTTTTAGATATTCAAAATCTATATCTTCAATTGTAAACTCTGCATTTGCTCCAACTGAATGTATGAATGACCTTTCTCCATCAGAATGAACCAGAACCGCTGTACCAGATGTATTTGTTTTATCTGTAATTTTAATCCCTTCTGTTTCAATCCCCTCTTCTTCCAGTTTATTCAGAATAAATTTCCCGAGATTATCATTTCCCACTTTTCCCACAATTGCAACTTCTCCACCAAGTTTTTTTAAAACCACACCTGTATTTGTCGCACATCCACCTATTTGAAGTTCAGTTGTATCAATGAGAGTTAATTTACCTTTTTCTGGCATTTTCTCAATAGGTTTTACAAGAAAATCTCCAACTATTATTCCTATACATATGGTTTTTTTCATTTCTTCCCCCTGCTTTTCTTTCAAACAATTTCAACACTTTTTCTTCCTTCAATTATTTCTCCAATTACGTAAGGAATGAAATTAAATTTTCTTACCATCTCACTAACTTTATTGAGATTTTGGGATTTCACCACCAGGACAGTTCCAATTCCCATATTGAAAACATTAAACATCTCTTTTTCTTCAATTTTCCCTTCTTTTTTTATAATTTCAAAAACGGGTAAAATTTCCAATGATTTTTTTTCAATTCTTGCTTTTAAATCTTCAGGCAAAATTCTTATTAAATTTCCAGGAATACCTCCTCCTGTAATGTGAGATGCTGCTTTTATTAAAGAAGAAGAAAAAAGTTCATGAAGAAGAGGAGAATAAATAAAAGTGGGTTTTAAAAGTTCTTTCCAGATTGGCATACCAATTTCTTCATAATATTTTTGAAGTTTTTTCTTTTTAAAAATTTTCCTTAAAAGAGAAAAGCCATTACTGTGTACTCCATTTGAATTAATTCCAACCAGTACATCCCCTGCTTTTATTCTTTTAAAATCTGGAATTTTACTTCTCTCAACAATTCCAACACAGAAAGCAGCAAGGTCAAATCCATCTTTTCCGTAAACATCTTTCATCTGTGCAATCTCTCCACCAATAAGAGAACAACCCGCTATTTTACAGCCCTCTATTATTCCATCTATAATCTCCTTTTCTCTTTTCCCTTTTATCTCTCCTACAGCTATATAATCCAATAAAAACAAAATTTCTGCTCCACTTACAGCCACATCATTTACATTCATTGCTACAAGGTCAATTCCTATTCCTATGTATTCTTCAAACTGTTGAGCCAGAAGAATTTTCGTTCCAACACCATCTGTTGAAGAAACAAGAACCGGGTTTTTATACTTTTTAGAAGGGAAAGAGAAAAGACCTGAAAAAAATCCTATTTCTCCGATAACATTTTTCTGGAAGGTGATTTTTGTTTTTTCTTTAATGTAAGAAATTAAATTTTCTGCTTTTTTTTTCATCCACTCCTGCTTTTTTATAATCAATTCCCATGAGTGTCCCTTGTAAAAAATTTTTTTTATTATATAATAATTTTCATTATGGAAGAAATGGTAAGAACTTTGAAAGAATATAACAGTGTAAAGAATATTGCAGGTCCTCTTATGCTTATTGAAGGAGTTGAAGGAGCTGGATATGGAGAACTTGTTGAAATTCTTCAGGGAGATGAAAAAAGACTTGGAAGAATTCTCGAAGTTGACCATGATAAAGCGCTGGTACAGGTCTTTGAAGGGACAACCGGTTTAAGCGTAAGTGAAGCAAAAGTAAGATTTACTGGAAAAGGAATTGAATTTCCTGTTTCTCCTGAAATTCTTGGTAGAGTTTTCACAGGCCTTGGTAAGATAAGAGATGGTGGTCCTGAAATAATTCCTGAGAAATATCTGAATATAAATGGAAATCCAATAAATCCTACAAGAAGGGATTATCCTTCAGAATTCATTCAGACAGGTATTTCTGCTATAGATGGATTAAACAGTCTCGTGAGGGGACAGAAACTCCCGATATTTTCTGGTTCAGGTCTTCCACATAATTTACTTGCCACCCAGATAGTAAAACAGGCGACAATTCCAGGAGAAGAAGGTGAAACAAAATTTGCAATTGTTTTTGCTGCCATGGGAATTACTTTTGAAGAAGCAGAATTTTTTCAGGAAGAATTTATAAAAGCAGGAGCAATTGAAAGATGTGTTATTTTTATCAATCTTGCAGATGAACCAGCAATTGAAAGAATAGCCACTCCGAGAGTTGCTCTTACAGCTGCAGAATACCTTGCTTTTGACCTTGGGATGCATGTTGTTGTTATTCTTACAGATATGACAAACTATGCAGAGGCATTGAGAGAAATATCAGCAGCCAGAAATGAAATACCCGGAAGAAGAGGGTATCCTTCCTATCTTTACACAGACCTTGCCACAATTTATGAAAGAGCAGGAAGAATTAAAGGAAAACCCGGTTCAATTACTCAAATTCCAATTCTTACAATGCCAGAAGATGATAAAACTCACCCAATTCCAGATTTGACAGGATATATTACAGAAGGGCAGATTATTTTTTCAAGAGCATTACATTTAAAAGGAATTTATCCACCAATTGATGTTTTAACCTCACTTTCAAGGTTGAGAGATAAAGGAATTGGAGTTGATAAAAAAACAGGAAAAAAACTTACCAGAGAAGACCATCCTGCAATAGCAAGTCAGCTTTTTGCTTCTTATGCAAGAGGGAAAGAAGCAGAAGAACTTGCAATGGTTCTGGGAGAAGCGGCTTTGACTGAATCAGATGTTGCTCATTTGAAATTTTCAAGAATGTTTGAGGAAGAATTTATAAATCAGGGGAAAGAGGAAAATAGAAGTATTGAAGAGACACTTGATATTGGATGGAAATTACTCAGAACATTACCAAAATCCGATATAAAACGTATTCCACCTGAGATTCTTGAAAAATACTGGAATAAAAAATGAAACTGAAAATAAATCCCACCAGAATGGAGTTGCTTAAATTAAAAAAAAGAATTAAACTGGCCAGAAGAGGGCATAAACTTCTGAGAGACAAAGAAGAACAGCTTTTAATAGAATTCAGAAAACTTGTTGGAGTGGTAAAAGAAAAAAGAAAAGAGGTGGAAGAAGCACTTTATAACTTTTATGTGGATATACTTACTTTAAGAGGAATAACAGAGGAAAAGAGGTGGCAACTTCTCCTTTCAAATCCATTTTTGAAATCAGAATTTATTACTGAAACAAAAAAGGTTCTGAATATTCCTGTCTCTGAAATACATTTAAAAATTGAAAAACTCGCTCCTGATTACTTTTCTCCTCCATTTTATGTATATCTTCTGCAAAGAGGAAAAGAAATCATAGAAAAAATTCTTGACCTTTATACTCTTGAAAACAAACTTATAAGTTTTTCAGAAGAGATTGAAAGAACAAGAAGAAGAGTAAATGCTCTTGAACATGTATTAATTCCAAATTTAGAGGAAACGATAAAATTCATTACCTTCAAACTTGACGAATATGAAAGAAGTTCCCTTGTTAAACTGAAACATCTTCAGATGATTAAATCTTAACTTAAAATACGCCAAATCCCTTACTACTCAAGGCTTCCAGATGCCGAGGTTTAGCCTTGGTTGTCTTTGTTATCATCAACTTCTTTATATTCAGCATCTACCACATTACCTTTATTCTCTGATGTTTTTTCACCACCAGATTGAGTTGAAGAAGTTCCTGTACCAGATGAGGATTGATTTGGTCCCTGTTGTTGTGCCTGTTGATATAAAATCTGAGCAAGACGATGTGAAGCTGTTTCAACTTCTTCCATAGCCCTTCTTATACTTTCTGCATCTTTCTGTTCTGACTGAATTAATCTTCTCAGATTATCAATTTTCTCCTGTATTTTTTTCTTCTCATCTTCACTTAACTTATCTCCATGTTCTTTCAGAGTTTTGTTGACTGTATATATCAATGTATCTGCCTGATTACACAGTTCAGCAAGTTCTTTTCTTTTCCTGTCTTCCTCTGCATATTTCTCTGCTTCCTTTATCATTCTTTCAATTTCTTCCTGTGAAAGTTTCTTTGAAGCAGTTATCTTTATTGACTGTTCTTTCCCTGTAGCAAGGTCTTTTGCAGAAACATGTAAAATTCCATTTGCATCTATATCAAAAGTAACTTCTATTTGTGGAACACCTCTTGGAGCAGGTGGAATTCCCATAAGATGGAATCTTCCAAGAGACAGATTATCTTTTGCCATTGGTCTTTCACCCTGCAAAACATGTATTTCAACAGAAGTCTGGTTATCTGCTGCAGTTGTGAAAATCTGACTCTTCTTCACAGGAATTGTTGTATTTCTTTCAATAATTTTTGTGAAAACTCCTCCAAGTGTCTCAACTCCAAGAGAAAGGGGGGTAACATCAAGTAAGAGAATATCTTTGTCTTTCATTTCACCAGCAAGAATTGCTCCCTGAATGGCTGCTCCAATTGAAACACACTCCATCGGGTCTATTCCTCTCTCTGGTTTAACTCCAATATATTCTTCAACGAATTTCTGAACAATTGGCATTCTTGTTGGTCCACCTACCAGAATTACTTTATTTATATCACTTCTTGAAATCTTGGCATCTTCAATTGCTCTATCAATCGGTGCTTTACATCTTTCAATAACAGGAGTAACAAGTTCTTCAAGTTTTGCTCTTCTTATTTTCATCTGGAGGTGTTTAGGTCCTGTCTGGTCAGCAGTTATAAATGGCAGGTTTATTTCTGTTTCAATCGTTGATGAAAGTTCTATTTTTGCTTTTTCTGCTGCTTCTCTTATTCTCTGCATTGCCATTTTATCATTTCTCAAATCTATTCCTGTTTCCTTTTTAAACTCTTCAACAATGTAATCAATTAAAGCATTATCCATATCTGTTCCACCCAGTTGGGTGTCTCCACTTGTTGAGAGAACCTTGAAAACTCCACCCATCATTTCCATTATTGTTACATCAAGAGTTCCTGCTCCAAAATCAAAGACAAGAATTTTGAGTTCCTGATTAAGTTTATCAAGACCATAGGCAAGTGCTGCTGCTGTTGGCTCATTTAAAAGACGCATCACTTCAAGACCTGCTATTGTTCCAGCATCTTTTGTTGCCTGTCTCTGGTTGTCATTGAAATAAGCAGGAACAGTTATAACCGCTTTCTTAATGGGATATCCGAGAAATGATTCTGCATCTCTTTTTATTTTCTGAAGAATAAAAGCGGATATCTGTTCAGGAGTATAAGTTTTTCCATATATGTGGTATCTGTAATCAGTTCCCATTTTTCTTTTTGCAGCAAAAACAGTTCCCTCAGGATTAACTGCAGCCTGTCTCCTTGCAGGTTCTCCCACAAGAACCTGTCCATCTTTTGTGAAAGCAACATAAGAAGGGAATGCTTTTCCACCAACAATGGTGGTTCCTTCAGCACTTGGAATTATAACAGGCTTATCTCCCTCCATTATTGCTGCAGAAGAATTACTTGTTCCAAGGTCTATTCCTATAATTTTTTCTGCCATCTTTCCCACCTCCGTTTTTTTTATTAGATGAGGAAAATCAATTCAGGTTTCAAATCAAGGCTAAACCTTTCCTCCATAGAAGAGACCAGTCAGGCAACAAGGTTTAGCCTTTATAGTGGGCGGTGCAGGACTTGGCGCCTTCGGGCAAAGCCCTCCGGTCGGCCACTCGCCCTATTCGTTGCTCCTATTCGTCGCAACTCATAAGCAGGGCTCACTTCAAGTCCTGCAAAATTTCCGCCTCTTTCGTTTCTCCCTCTTTCCCTATTTACAGTTTTCAAAGACGATGTAAGAATGGGCGGTGCAGGACTTGAACCTGCGACTTCTACCTTGTAAGGGTAGCGCTCTTGCCACTGAGCTAACCGCCCTTTTTAAAATTCAGTAATATATTATACCCTACACATCGCAAAAACAAAATGAAATTCTCTGGGAAAAAATTTGACATGGAAAGGAAATGAAATATAATTTTGAAAAGTTAAAAAGTTAATTTACGGTGAATAAGAAAAAAAAGGAGG
>JAGHCG010000256.1 GCA_021160565.1 bacterium
GTATATCTACATTCAGGATATCCCGAACATGCAAGGAAAACGCCATATTTTCCTTTTTTCAGAACAAGTTCTTTCCCGCATACTGGACAATTCTTACCCTTTATAAAAACATTCTGAACAATTTTATTATCATTTTCTACTTCTCTGTAAGCTTTATCAAGCATCGGTTTGTATATTTTATAAAATTCTTTCAGAACTTCTATCCATTCTTTCTCTCCATTCGCTATTTTATCAAGAGATTGTTCCATTTCAGCAGTAAAATCTATTTTAATAATTTCGGGGAAGAACTTTGTGAGAAGTTGATTTACTCCTTTCCCAAGATTTGACGGAATGAAATATCTTTTTTCTACTTTCACATATCCTCTGTTTTTCAAAATAGAAATTGTTGGAGCATAAGTTGAAGGTCTTCCTATTCCATATTTTTCAAGCGTTTTTATAAGTGTGGCTTCTGTATATCTGGGTGGAGGTTTTGTTTGATGTTTTTCTTTTATATACTTTTCCACCTGGATTTCTTCATTTTCTTTTATATCAAAAAGTTGCTGCCCCTTATCTATTCTGATAGGCCAAATTCTCATAAAACCTTCAAATTTAATTATGTTTGCTTCTGCTTCAAACTGATATTCCTGATTTTGTGCTATTACTTTTATACTTTCAACCTCTGCCCATTTCATCTGACTTGCTACAAATCTTTTCCAGATGAGATTGTATAATCTATATTGAGAAACATTTAAGTATTTCTTTATACTTTCAGGAGTTCTGAAGACATAAGTTGGTCTTATTGCCTCATGTGCTTCCTGTGCTGTTGCTGATTTGCTTCTGTAAATGTTTGGTTTTGATGGAACAAATTCTTCTCCTATGTTTTCTTTTATATATTTCAATGCCTGATATTGCGCCTGTTTTGCCACTGAAGGGGAATCGGTCCTCATATATGTGATAAGACCAATATTTTTCCCTTCTATTTCAACTCCTTCATAGAGTTGTTGAGCAATGAACATTGTCTTTGAAGAAGAAAATCCAAGTTTTGTGGATGCTTCCTGCTGTAAGGTACTTGTGATAAATGGAGGTGGTGGAGATATCTTTTTTGGGATTCTTTTAATTTCCTTTACAATAAGTTTTCCCTTCCTTAAATTTTCCAGTATTTCTTCACATTGTTTTTCATCTTTTATATCCTCTTTTTCAAGTTTTTTATCTCCAATTTTTGTAAGAATAAAGGTTATCTTTTTCCCTTCTTTTATCCCAATAGCCTTCACAATCCAGTAAGTTACAGGGATAAAGTTTTCGATTTCATTTTCTCTTTCTACAATTAACCTGAGTGTAATGGACTGAACTCTTCCTGCTGAAAGCCCCTTCTCAATAAATCTCCCGAGGAAAGGACTGAGGGTATATCCCACAATTCTATCAAGTATTCTTCTTGCCTGCTGGGCATTTACAAGGTTAAGCGATATCTGTCTGGGGTTGTTAAATGCTTCTCTGACTGCTTCTGGAATGATTTCATGAAATGCAACTCTTTTCACTTCTTCAATTTTCTTTCCAATCGCAAGAGTTGTATGCCATGCAATTGCTTCTCCTTCTCTATCTTCATCAGTTGCCATATAAATATTTTTGTATTTTTCCGCTATTTTTTTGAGTTTCTCCACAAGTTTTTCCTTTCCAGGAATTATCACATACTTGGGAAGAAAATTTTTTTCAATTTCAACACCAAATTCATTTTCAGGTAAATCCCTTATGTGTCCCATTGTTGCAAAAACAGTATAATCTTTTCCAAGAATTCCTCTTATTGTTTTGGCTTTTGTCGGTGATTCCACAATAATAAGACCGTTTTCCATTTTCTCTCCCATTCTGTTGCTTTATTATATTACTTCTGATAAAATAAAAAAATCAAGTGAAGGAGATATTAAAGTGAAATATATGTGGGAAGGGAGATTTGAAAAGGGAGTGGAAGAAAAAATAATAGAGTTTACCTCTTCTCTTGATGTGGATAAAAATCTTGCTCTGTATGATATAAAAGGAAGTATTGCCCATGCCAAAACACTTGCAAAATCAGGAATTTTGAATAAAAAAGAAGAGAAAAAAATAGTAGGAACTCTTAAAAAAATTGGAGAAGAAATAAAAGAGGGGAAATTCAAGTTTTGTTCAACAGATGAAGACATTCATACTGCCATTGAAAGAAGATTAACTGAAATTGCAGGAAAAGTTGCTGAAAAACTTCATACTGCCCGTTCAAGAAATGACCAGATAGTACTTGATGAAAAACTCTATCTTAAAGATGAAATAAAAAAAATTACCCATCTTATAAGAAAATTACAGAAAGCATTTCTTAAGAAGGCAGAGGAATATTTTCCATATGTTATGAGTGCTTATACTCATCTTCAGCAGAGTCAACCAGTTTTAATTTCTCATTATTTTCTTTCTTATATTGAAATGCTGGAAAGAGACAGAAAAAGATTTGAAGATGCTTACAGACGGATAGATGTTTTACCTTCTGGAAGCGGTGCATGCTGTGGAACTTCAATTCCTTATGATGCTGAATATATGGCAAATCTTCTTGGATTTACAAAAATCTCCAGAAACAGTATGGATGCAGTTTCAGATAGGGATTTTATTCTTGAAGTAGCAAGTATATCCACTATCTGTATGTTACACCTTTCAAGATTTTCAGAGGATGTAATTCTATGGAATACTCAGGAATTCAACTATATTATCCTTCCCGATAGATTCTGTACAGGTTCAAGCATAATGCCCCATAAAAAAAATCCAGATGTTTTTGAACTTATAAGAGGGAAGAGTGCTATCTCTATTGGACTTATGAGCGGGCTTTTCAATTTGATGAAAAGTCTTCCTCTTTCCTATAATAGAGATTTACAGGAAGATAAAAAATCATTATTTGAAATTCTTTATATCCTTTTATCTTCTCTCAGCATTCTTCTTCTTGTTGTTCCGGAAATAAAATTCAATCTGGAAGAAATAAACAAAAAAATTTCAGATTTCACTCTCTCCACAGATATTGCTGAATATCTTGTTAAAAAAGGTGTACCTTTCCGCGAAGCCCATAAGATATGCGGTGGAATAGTGAAATATTGTTTGAAAAATAATAAAACAATTAAAGAACTGGATTTTGAAGAGTTAAAGAAATTCTCAGATAAATTTTCAAAAGATGTGATTAATCTTCTGAATATAGAAAAATCAGTAAATTTAAAAAATTCAAAAGGTGGAACATCTTCCTATCAGGTAAAAAATGAGATAAAAAGATGGAAAAGAATATTGAAGTAATATTTGGGAAATTTTTTGGATATAAAAGAAATAGATTTTATGTAGAAGATGTACCTGTGAGAGATATTGTAGAAAAATGGAAAACTCCCTGTTATATTTACAGTAAAAATTATCTTATTTATCAGATAAAAAAATTTAAAAATAGTTTTTCCAGAATAAATTCTCTGATATGCTATTCTGTTAAAGCAAACTCAAATATAAACATTCTCAAAATAATGAAAGAAAATGGACTGGGAGCAGATGTTGTTTCAGAGGGAGAATTAAGAAGAACCTTACTTGCTGGTTTTTCTCCTTCAAAGATTGTCTTTGCAGGTGTTGGTAAAAGCGAAGAAGAAATTGAGTTTGGAATAAAAAATGATATTTTCTGCTTTAATGTGGAAAATGAGGAAGAAATAAATTTAATTGAAAATCTGGGAAGAAAATATAAAAAAGAAATTTTGTGCAATTTGAGATTAAATCTGGATATAGATATTGATACACATCATTATGTAAAAACTTCCAGGAAAGAAACCAAGTTTGGACTTGACCTTCAAACTGCTTCAAAAATAATAAAAAGGAAATATAAATATGCAAAAATTAAAGGATTTCACTTACATCTTGGCTCTCAAATAAAAGAAATTTCTCCATATATAAAAGCGATAGAAAAAGTCAGAGAGTTTTCAAAAAATATTAACTTTTTCCCTGAAATAATTGATATAGGGGGTGGATTTGGTATTCCTTATTCTGTTAAGGATAAATCATTGGATATTGAAAAATTTGGAGAGAGGATATGCAGGGAAGTTGAAAAACTCAAAGTAAAACTTCTTATACTTGAACCCGGAAGATTTATTGTTGGAAATACTGCGATTGTTGTGAGTAAAGTTTTGTATGTGAAAAGAAGAAAAGAGAAAAATTTTGTGATAATAGATGCGGGAATGAATGATTTAATAAGACCTGCTTTTTATGGAAGTTATCATTTGATATTACCAGAGAAAAAAAGTAAAGGAAAAGAGATGAAAGCAGATATTGTGGGTCCAATATGTGAAAGTGGTGATTTTCTTGGAAAGGATGTTAAAGTTCCCGTTGATATAAAAAGAGGCGATTTAATCATAATAGGAAATGCAGGAGCCTACTGTTTCAGTATGTCTTCAAATTACAATAGCCGCAGGCGTCCCTGTGAAATTCTGGTAGATGGGAAAAAAGAAATTGAAATAAGAAAGAGAGAAGAGTTTGAAGATTTATGGAAGGGTGAAATTTGAAAAGTTTTTACTTGTATAAATCTTTCTATTCCTGTCCACAATTATCACCTCAATATCTTTCATTTTATTTGCAATTTCAATGGATTTCTTTATTCCGAGAACAAAAAATCCTGTGGCAAGTCCATCTGCTTCTGCACATGTTTTTCCTATTACGGTTATACTAACAGGAAATTCCTGAACAGTTTTTCCGGTTTTTGGATTTACAATATGCCCCAGTTTTTTATTCTTTATTTTGAAATATCTTTCATAATTGCCTGATGTTGCTATTCCTCTATCAGAAACTTTTATTATCTCTATTACTTTTTTTCTATCAAAAGGGTCTCTTATTCCAATTTTCCATTTTTTACCATCAGGATTTAACCCAAAACAGTATATATCTCCTCCAGCATTTACAATTCCATTTTTTATTCCATTTGATTTCAAAAATTCAGCCACTTTATCCACAATATATCCTTTTGCAATTCCTCCCAGGTCGATTTCAGCTCCATGTAAAAGATGGATTTCTTTCCCATTTATTTTTACATTGTGCCAGTTAACTTTTTTAAGAGTTTTTTGAATTTCAAAAGGAGAGGGTAGATGATTTTTTAAGGAAGATTTCCTGTAGAGGTCTATCAGTGGTTTACAGGTAATATCAAATGCCCCTTCAGTAATTTCAGAAATTTTAAATGATGTTTTTATTACTTCAATTAATACCGGAGAGACTTTTCCTTTCTTTAATTTATTTATTTTTGAAACTTCACTTTCAGGATTGAAAATACTGAGTTTTTTTTCCAGATTTTTAATCAGTTTAAAAGAGTTTTCAAGAATTTTTTCTGAAGAAGGTTTTTTTTCAATTTTTATTTCAACAAAAGTGTCCATCAACATTTCCACCCGGGAAATGAACCGGGAAGCATTAACCAGAGATGAAAACAAAAAAATAATACAGAAAAATATTTTTGAC
>JAGHCG010000216.1 GCA_021160565.1 bacterium
CTCAAAATTTTTACCTTTTCCCCATAAACCAATTTTTCCTTTTGAAAGATATGTTCTGATATCATTCTCATCAAACCATAATTTTCCATGAAGTTTCACACTGTCGGTTAAAGACATAAAATGACTGTATCCATTTTTAATTGTTCTGAAATAATAACTTGTCGGACTACAAAGAAAATCAATGTATTTGCAATTAAGAAGTTTCTTTATAGCAAGGTGCCCTCCATTCTGTAAATGATGTTTCCCAGCAAGCTGGAAAACATACCCATAAAACGTCCCTGCCAGTTTTTTATTATCAGTTTTTTCTTTAACAATTTTTGCAAAATAACATATTGTATCAACAACAAGTTCAGAAAGGAAAAAGTAAAAATCAATCACCTTCTGCTCCTTTTCAGGGTTTCTTAAAATACCCAGATATGTTTTTCTCCTTTCTTCTTTTGTTGGTAAGGAAGCATTTTCAAAATCAATATTTTTTTCTTTCCATGCCTTCCTCAAATTCTCAACTGTTCTATACTTCTTTTTCAGGTATTTTCTGAATAACTCAAGTACTGGCTTACTGTAATCAGTCCAGAAACCCTCATGAACTCCCCACATCATCCATTCCTCTGTTGTTCCTGATGCAATATGATAACCAAGAATTCTTTTGCCATACTTCTTTTCAGCATAATCAATAAATTTTTCAAGTGCTTTTTTTGTATCTTTTCTCCATTTTTTTGAAGCCCAGGATGGAACATTTTTATCTTCCGGATGATGAAAAAGTAGTTTATACTTTCCCCCTCCTGCATCATAAGTCACAAGTTCATCAGGGTATTTTTTATCCCACCAGGCAGGAGATGAAAGATAAAGACGAGGAAGAAGATGTGCTTTCGGGTCCGCTCTTAAAATCTTTTCAACTCTTTCATCAAACTGGGAATAATCAAATTTATCAGGTGAAACCCAGCAGGTTTTTGAAAGCCCATAGGCGGATTCAGTCGGAGTTGCAGAGAAAGAATATATATGCACTCCTGCTTCTGCAAACTGTTTGAAATACTTTTCACACGGTTCATAAGTCATATATGCAAGTGAAGAATTTTCCCTCCCCCCTATGTAAAGAGAAGGAATACCATCTCTTTTTATCTCTATCATTATTCTCTACCTTTCCAAACCATTTACAGTATTATCTCATATAATAAGGTGGATTACATCCGTTCCAGTTTGCCCCCCATAAAAGTCGAAGCCATTCAGGAGCAGTAGGACTTCCCCAGTACCATCCACCATCCTTCAACATAAATATATCTTTTTCTGCTCTCCACTCCACATGTGCATCCCAGAATAATGCATTTGTTCCTGTATTATGTCTGAATCCTGGAGCATAAGTCCAGGTAGCAGGAGGAACTGTATATCCAGGTCCATAGCCATTTGTAAACATATCATAGTATCCATCGCCATTTGAATCGGTAACTGCTATTACACCAGATGCTCTTCTAATTGCTGCATACTTTGGCGGATGTCTTACATCCTGATAAGGTGGATTATTGGTATAACAAACATTTACGTTTATTCCATAGGAAATGCTTGCCCAAGAGAAAGCATGATTTCTATTACTTGGGCATTTCCATACAGGATGAGGATAATTATGTCCTTCTTTTTTATCTCTGCTTATGTAATAATTCAATTTTTGGAACCAGAATCTTGGCATTCCTCCTGTTTCAAAACTATCTGCTGATGGAACATATTCATAATCCTGAACATACATCATAAGTGCCAATCCTATTTGTTTTAAGTTATTCATACAGACAGCGGCTCTTGCTCTTTCCCTCGCTCTACTTAATGCTGGTAACAACATTGCTGCAAGTATCGCTATTATCGCCACAACTACCAGCAACTCTATCAATGTAAACCCTTTCCTTTTCATCTCTTTCACCTCCTTTCTTTTTAATTTTCCCTCTTCATTTCTTTTTTCCTTCATTTTCAACTCACCTCCTTTTTTATTTTTTCAAAATAGGTTCTGCCCAAACTGGCTGATTTTCAAACTTCCCAAAACTATTTTTTGTTGGAACAGTTATCAAACTCAATTCTTCTCCATTTCTAATTGACACTTCTATTTTTTTTGCTTCTTCATCTTTTATAACCCCTGAATTGAAAACAACTTTCCCATCCACTTTTACTTTAAATATTACTTCTCCTCCAATTCCTAACTCTGAATGTAAACCTATAAAACAGCAGAACTTTTTGTATACTTTTTTCGGAAGAATAAATGTTATTTGAAATGGTGCTCCAATTCCAAAACCTTTTTTAATTTCTTTAACCTTTCCATTAATTTTTAACTTCAATGGAACCGGTTTAAACTTCTTATCTAAACTCATATTTGAATTTCTAACCACTGGATAAAAATAAGGATAAGGAGCCCATCCTGTCCACTTATATGGAGTTAATTTATTTACTTCAACTCTTTCCAGTTTTTTTATATCCTTCTCTTCAAATTTATTATAAGCAATACAAAATGAAGTATGAAATGCATCAGCCAGTACTTCTGATGAAAAAATAGCAGTCTCAGTTAGGTATACTTTCATCCTTTCATAATCATCCTTATAAAAGGATTGTACCATTGGAATAATCTTTTTAATTGAGTTTTCAAGCATATCGGTAAATCTCTCTAAAAGATACTTCTTTAGCAGTAAGTCCCATTAATTCAGTATGATAATTTTTCAAAGAAAATTTTTTATATTTACCTTCTAAAGTACTGTGAAATTGCATTAGACTCTTTTCCTTAGTTAGGGGTGGCAAAAGTAATTTTATTATCTCCATATCTATTCCTATCAGTTCCAACTGAATGAGGAGGACAACCAGCATCTTCAATAAAATGGGCCAAAACTCCAGCAAATTTA
>JAGHCG010000074.1 GCA_021160565.1 bacterium
ATATTTCACAATCCCAGGAAGTTTTGCCACATTCATTACCTGAAGTGGAGCATTATCTGAAATTGCTTTTTTGAGAAGTTTTTCTGAAATATAAAGAACTCCCGGAACTCTCATTCCTTCCCTTTTCTCTATTATCCACTTATAATCATTTACTTTCTTAATTAAATTTTTAATATCTTCCATCCTTCCTTCAGAACTTTTTTAGCAAGTTCAATTAGTTCTTGGTTTTTCATTGTTTTTTCAATTCCATAGTAAAAATCTTCAATATTCAGTTTAAAATCAGTTTTTGAAAGCATATTTCCAATTACACCTCCCACCACCATATTTGCCATTTTTATATCCCCAAGTTCTTCTGCTATTTCAGTTGCTTTCACTTCTATTATATTAAAATTTTTACCTTTAAAATTTTTCACAAGTGAAGAGTTAATTATTACTGTTGCACCATTTTTGAGATACCCAGAGAGCATTTTATAAGATTTTTCATTCATAAAAATTCCAATATCACACATTGAAGTTATAGGAGAGAAAATTTCCTGATTTCCTGAGATTGTCACAACACAATAAACATACCCACCTCTCATTTCTGCTCCATAGGCAGGAAGGCATGAGACTTCCAGATTTTTATTAATTGCTGCATAAGATAAAATTTTGCCAAAAGTAATTATTCCCTGTCCACCTGCTCCGCCTATTAAAATCCGTAGTTTTTCCATGATGGATTAAGTCCACCATGCTTTGGGTTTGGGTTCTCTTATAATAACATTTTTAAGGAAATCCACTGCTTTTTTCAATCCTTCATCTATGCTCATCAAACTATCTTCATGTTCAATACTCAAAACACCATCATATCCGATCATTCTTAAAGTGGAAACAAAATCATTCCAGAAATCTGCTCCATGTCCATATCCCACTGTTCTGAAAATCCAGCTTCTATTTGGTTCATCAAGATAAGATTTTGTATCAAGGACTCCATTAACTTTTGTTGTATATGGATTTATTTTTGTATCCTTGGCATGTACATGATAAACAGCACCTTTAAGTTTCCACAATGCTGCAATAGGGTCTATTCCTTGCCAGAAAAGGTGGCTCGGGTCAAAATTTGCACCGATTTCTTCTCCTGCTGCTTCTCTTAATTTTAAAAGAGTTTCAGGATTATACACAACAAATCCGGGATGCATTTCAAGGCATATTTCTTTTACATTATGTTTTCTTGCAAACTCAACTTCTTCCTTCCAGTAAGGTATAACTTTCTCTTCCCATTGCCATTTCAGAATTTCAGTAAAATCAGGTGGCCATGGACATGTAACCCAGTTTGGATATTTTGCATTTTCACTATCTCCAGGACAACCGGAAAATGTAATTATTCTGGGAACACCGAGTTTTTCAGCAAGAAGTATTGTTTTTCTTTGAGTTTCTCTATGCTGTTTTGCAATTTTTTCATCAGGATGAAGTGGATTTCCATGGCAGGAGAGAGCAGATATTTCCAGACCTCTTTTTTCAATAGCATTTTTAAATTCCTTCAATTTCCCTTCATCTTCCAGCAACTCATCCACTTTACAGTGAGCATCTCCTGGATAATTTCCTGTTCCAATTTCAACTGCATCAAGTCCAAGTTCCTTCACCTTATCCAGTGCTTCTTCCAGAGTTTTATCACCAAAAAGAACAATAAACACTCCCAGTTTCATTTCTCCCTCCTTTTTATATTTAATATTATTTCCCTTTTCATTTCTTTTGTCAAACTGTTCAAACCTGGTCTGATAGATTTTTTAGATTTTGTAAAGATTTTTAGGATTGTCATAAAGAATACTTTTTATGAATTTTACCCCTTCCTCATATTTCATATATCCTGTTTCAATTCTTTTCCCAACCACTTCTGCAATATCTTCTTTCGCCATTTTCAGATGTCCATAAACTTTTTCCACTGCCTCTCCACGATAATCTCCACCAAATCCAATTATTTTATTCCATGGTACAGTTTCAATTACCTCATCAAGGGCTTCTTTTGCAGCTTTTTGAGAAATTATGTGAAGCCAGCAGAAATTAAGGTAAACGTTTGAAAATCCTTTCCCCAGCATTATTGTTTCTCTTATCCATGGATATCCAAAATGGTAAACATCAAATCTTCCTTCAGGATGCCTTTCAAGGATTGGAATTAAATGCAAAGGATTTAAATCTCTGAAATCTCCCCAGTATCCTGTATGAACTGCTATTACAAAATCTTCCTCAATTGCAAAGGAAATAAGTTCATTCATAAGATAATCAAAAAGATAATTTACCTTTGGAAGTTTCCCTTCTTTTTTAAAAGTTTTAAAATCTTCTTCTGCTTTTTTCCTGTCTGGCTGTTGTGGAGGATATGTTTGAGGATAGGAGCGAGTTTTAACTCCAACTGCTCCTTCCTCCTTTATTTTTTTTAGGTATAACTTCATATTTTCAAGGAAATCATCAATATTTTCAATTTTCTTAGATTTAAAATATTTCTTAATCCAGTCTGGAGGATTTGAAAATTCTGTGTAATCTGGTGTATTTGAAAGATAACTTAACGGCATAACAGGTATTAAAATTGGGTCTTTACATTTATCAACATCTGTTCTGGCACATTGAGTAAGAGATTTTTCAATATTGCAGGTTTCCCTCAAAACCTCTCTGTAAATTCCCTTTTTGTTCCTTTCCTGCACCTTTTCTGAAATTTCTCTGTAATTTTTTTCATTCAAATCATCATATCCATAAAACTTTTTTAGAGTATAAATAACACTTCTGGAATAGGAAGTAAATTTTATTC
>JAGHCG010000265.1 GCA_021160565.1 bacterium
GAAGTTATCCTGTTTAAAATAGCAGGAGTTTCCGCTCCAAAAACTGTTTCCATCCCCCCTCCTCCAAATATGTTTGCAAGAGAAGAGCCTTTTCCTGATTGAATTAGAACCGCTCCTATTAAAAGCAAAGAAACAATAATATGCAATACTAAAAGAGCTATATACATTTCTTTCTCCTTATGTAATATAATCAATAATTCTTTTAAATGCTTCTACTTTTAAACTTGCTCCTCCAACCAGGACTCCATCAATATTCTTTTCTTTCATCAATGCATCAATATTTTCTGGTTTTACACTTCCCCCATAGAGTATTCTTAAATTTTCCGCCACCTCTTTGTTATATTTTTTACTTAAAAATTCTCTTATGTAAACATGAACTTCCTCTGCCTGCTGAGGAGTTGCTGTCTTTCCTGTTCCTATAGCCCAGACAGGCTCATAAGCAATTATAAGATTTTCAAATTTTTCAAAATTTTCAAGGTCATTTTCAAGTTGATAATTTATAACTTCAAATGTTTTTCCTGCTTCCCTTTCTTCAAGTTTTTCTCCAATACACAGGATTGGTTTTATCCCGATTTCTGCCACTTTCTTAATTTTTTTATTTATCATCTCATCTGTTTCTCCAAAAATGTTTCTTCTTTCAGAATGTCCGCATATAACAAATTCCACTCCAATATCTTTGAGCATAACAGGTGATATTTCTCCTGTAAAAGCTCCTTCTTCTTCAAAATATACATTTTGAGCTCCAAGAAGAACCGAAGTATTTTTTATTATCTGTGAAACAGGAAATAGAGAAGTAAAAGGGGGACATATAAGAATTTCTCTATCTTCATATTCTTTCAGATTTTCAAGCAATAACTTGACAAATTCTACTGATTGAGAAGGTGTTTTATACATTTTCCAGTTTCCAGCAATTAAACTTTTTTTCACTTTCACTCCTTTTTATTTTTTCTGAAGAATTTCTATTCCCGGTAAAGTTCCTTTTGATAAAAATTCAAGAGATGCTCCTCCACCAGTACAGATGTGAGAAATTTTATCTGCAACTCCTGCCTCATTTACTGCTGCTACTGAATCTCCCCCACCTACTACTGAAAAAGCATCTGTATTCGCTATTGCTTTTGCTATTTCAAGTGTTCCTTTCGCAAAAGGTTTTATCTCATAAATTCCCATCGGTCCGTTCCAGAAAATAGTTTTTGCCCTATTTATACAGTCAACATACTCCTCTATTGCTTGAGGACCGATATCCACTCCTATCCATCCAAGTGGAATTGTTCCTCTTTCTGTAGGGAAATAATGAGCATCTTCTGAAACTTTATTAGTTATTATATGGTCAAGTGGAGTATGAAATTCAAGGTGTCTTTTATTGATTTCTCTTATTATTTCTTTTGCAAGCGGAATTGCTTCTTCTTCAATTTTTGAATCACCTATTTCCCAGTTTTTTGCTCTTATGAACGTATAAGCCATTACTCCACCTGTAATTATTGTATCCACCTTATCAAGCAGATTTTTAATAATTCCTATCTTATCTATAACCTTCGCTCCACCAAGAATTAAAAGGAATGGTTTTTCAGGGTCTGTAAGCAATTTTGTAAGAACTTCAACTTCTTTTTTTATTAAGAAACCTGCTGCAACATCTTCACAGAATTTTGCTATTGTATAAACTGAAGCATGTTTTCTGTGACAGGTTCCAAAAGCATCATTTACATAAGCATCTCCATAAGAAGCCAGTTCCTTGGCAAAATTTTCATCTCCCTCTTCTTCCTCTTTGTGAAATCTTAAATTTTCAAGAAGTAAAACTTCTCCCTTTTGAAGATTTTCAACTGCTTTTTTTACTTCATCTCCAATACAATCTGGCACAAACTTTACCTCTTTCCCCAGCAATTCCTGTAATCTCTCAGCAACTACCTTTAAACTCATTTCTGGCACAACTTTCCCTTTTGGTCTTCCCAGATGAGAAGCAAGAATTAGAGATGCTCCTTTTTCAAGAAGATACTTTATTGTAGGAAGAGATGCTTTAATTCTTGTATCATCCACAACTTTACCTTCTTTTATTGGAACATTAAAATCCACTCTCATAAAAACACGTTTACCACTATAATCTTTTTCTTCCACTGAATAGAGGTTCATTTTGCCCCTCCTTTTATAAATTTCCTTTTTGAGCCATATATTTCAATAAGTCAACCACTCTACAACTATAAGCCCATTCATTATCATACCATCCAAGAACCTTAACCATTGTATCTTCAATAATATAAGTGGAGAGAGCATCAAAAATACAGGAATGAGGGTCTTTAACAAAATCTTTTGAAACAAGAGGCTCTTCACAATATTTAAGGATGCCTTTAAGTTCATTTTCTGCTGCTTTCTTAAATGCCTCATTCACTGTATTCACATCAACTTTCTTTTCAACTTCAACAACAAGGTCAACAAGAGAAACTGTTGGAGTAGGCACTCTAATTGCAATTCCATGCATTTTCCCATTGAGTTTTGGGATTACTTTTCCAATTGCTTTTGCAGCACCTGTTGTTGTTGGAATCATTGATAAAGCAGCGGCTCTTGCTCTCCTCAAATCTTTATGAGGAAGGTCAAGTATTCTCTGGTCATTTGTGTAGGAATGAATTGTTGTCATAAGTCCTTTTACAACTCCAAAATTATCATCAAGAATTTTTACAAGTGGAGCAAGACAGTTTGTTGTACAGGATGCATTTGAAATTATCTTGTGGTTTGCTGGGTCATAACTTTCTTCATTTACACCAAGCACAATTGTGATATCTTCTCCTTTTGCAGGTGCAGTTATCACCACCTTTTTTGCTCCTGCTTCAAGGTGAGCAGATGCTTTCTCTTTCTCTCTGAAAAGTCCGGTTGATTCCACTACAATATCAACTCCAAGGTCTTTCCAAGGTAAATTTTTCGGGTCTTTTTCACACAGAACCTTATACTCTTTTCCATTTATCACCACTGCATCATCTTTTGCCTCAACCTCTCCTGGAAAAATTCCATAGTTTGAATCATATTTAAAAAGATGTGCAAGAGTTTTTGCATCTGTAATATCATTCATTGCAACAAACTCAATTTCAGAGAAGTTTTTTTCAATTGCTGCTCTTAAAACAAGCCTTCCTATTCTCCCAAATCCATTAATTCCAACTTTCACTCCCATATTTCCCTCCTCTTAGGTTGAAAAAACAAAACCCTTTTTGAATTTTATTATACTAATTTTAAACCAATTTTCAATATAATAC